>RKRZ01000129.1 GCA_007571105.1 Gammaproteobacteria bacterium | reverse complement strand
GTGTGCCGTCAAACTGGACGTTGCCAAAAATCGCAACGGCCCAACTTTCATATTGCCGCTGATGTTCACCAAGAGCCTAAATCACTTTGTTCCTCAGGCATCCGATTCCTATGACGTGGAAGTCGTCAGCTTTGAGGATGAAGCCCTATGATGCGAGCGGCGCGGGTTCGTATCTCACAATCGAATCTGCTCCATAACGCACAACTCGCCAAGCAGCTCGCGCCCCATTCCTCGCTCATGGCCGTGGTCAAGGCTGATGCCTATGGCCATGGCGCCATTGACTGTTGCGCCACCCTTCGCGACGTTGCCGATGCTTTTGCTGTCGCCACAGTCGGCGAGGCTTGTGCTCTACTTGACGCCCACCCAGACTTGCCGCATCTGACTGTCCTGCATGGAGCCAATGCCATAGAAGAACTGGATTTCGCGCTGGAGCGTGGACTGGATCTGGTGCTGCACGACATCGAACAATTGACTCTCTGGGAGCAAACTACCCGAAAACCTCTACGCCCCCTGCGCCTCTGGCTCAAAATCAACACCGGCATGAACCGCCTTGGAGTCAATCCGGACCAGGTCCTATCCGCCTGTCAGCGCCTGGTCGCACTGGGTTGGAGCAAGGCGCCCATCGGATTGATGACGCATCTGGCATGCGCTGATGGCCGCGACGACCCCTCATCGACACAGGATCAACTGACGAGATTTGACTCCATCCGCCAAGATCTCGGCGAAAGCGTCGGCGAATGCTCGGTCGCCGCATCCGCCGGCATTCTCAATTACCCGGAAAGCCATTTCGACTGGACTCGTCCCGGGCTGATGCTGTACGGCATTTCTCCAACTCCCGGCCAAGGGCGAGAATTACGCCCCGTCATGACCTTTGAAGCTCCGCTCCTCAGCATTCGGGATTGCCAGACGGGAGACCGCATTGGCTATGGCGCAACCTACACTTGCCCTGCCCCCATGCGAGTCGGCATTATCCAAGCCGGCTATGCGGACGGATACCCGCGCGCTGCCGGAGGACAGGCCTCGACATTCGTGGATAACCAGCTCTGCCGCATCCTGGGCCGCGTGTCTATGGATCTGATTGCCGTGGACCTCAGCGGAACTCAAGCAGAAGTCGGAGACTGGGTTGAAATGTGGGGCGAGAACGTCCCGGTTGAGGGAATTGCCGAGGGCTGCGATACAATAGCTTATGAGTTGCTATGTGCTGCAGGACATTCTTGCCGCCGCATCTGAGCAACCACACAGGGGCCTCACCGGAATTGCCATATCCAGTTGAGGAGTCAGGGGACTAACGCAGGCAACTGCCGAGGTTAGTAATGATGGCGTCACTGTTTTTGCAGGCGATCCAAGTCCCGTGCCGGATCTTGGCGATCGTCATTCCAAGCGGATTGCAACAATGCCCGCCAGGGCATGCGCAATCTTTTTGAGAACTAAGACTCTTCTTTTTATTTCAACAGGAAAAGTAAAACTCTTCTGGAGGATATTTTTATGAAAATGGTCATCGCCGTGATCAAGCCATACAAACTGGACAAGGTCCGTGAAGCGTTATCGGCCATCAATGTCAGCGGCATGACGGTCACCGAAGTCCAGGGTTTCGGCAGACAGAAAGGGCATACCCAGACGTACCGAGGATCGGAATACGTTGTCGATTTTCTGCCCAAGGTTAAATTGGAAATTGCCATCAACGATGAACAGACCGACAGTGTCCTTCACGCCATTTGCGAAGCCGCAAACACCAACCAGATTGGAGATGGCAAAATCTTCGTCTACGATTTGGAACAGGTTATGCGAATCAGAACAGGAGAAACCGGCCATGAAGCAGTTTAAATTTTCCCTCCACCCGATCCTCGCACTTTCAGCATTCAGCATCCTTCTCTTCGGGGGCTTCCCTGAAGCGGCACTAGCACATCACCATGATGTGCTCGACAGCGGAGACACTTCCTGGATGCTGATGGCGACCGCTTTGGTGCTGTTTATGACGTTGCCGGGGCTGTCGTTGTTCTATGCGGGGCTCACCCGCTCCATCCATGTCTTGTCCGTCCTGATGCAGGGATTTGCCATTGCCTGCCTGGCATCCGTTCTGTGGTATCTGTTCGGCTACAGCCTGGCCTTCAGTGATGGCGGCAATCTGCAAAACTGGATCGGCGGTCTGGACAACGCCCTTTTGGGAGGCGTGACGCGCGATGCGCTCATCGGCACCATTCCAGAATCTGTGTATGTCACCTTCCAGATGACCTTTGCCATCATCGCTCCCGTGCTGATCGTGGGCAGTTTCATCAACCGCATGCGGTTTCCGGCCCTGCTCTGGTTCACCGCCCTATGGTTGTTGCTGGTCTATTTCCCGGTCTGCCACTGGGTTTGGGGTGGCGGCTGGCTGAGCAGTTTGGGCGTGCTGGAGTTTGCCGGCGGTCTGGTCGTGCATTTGACCGCGGGCACCGCAGGTCTGGTCAGTGCAATTTTGCTGGGCCCTCGAACCGGATTCCCCGATCGCCTGAAAAGGCCGCACAATCTGATAATCAGCGTCATTGGCGCCTGCATGCTGTGGGTCGGCTGGTTTGGCTTCAATGCCGGCAGCGCGGTTGCCGCAAGCGGAGATGCCGGCATGGCCATGTTGGTGACGCAGATCGCAACCGCCACTGCCGCCTTGGCCTGGATGATTTGCGATTGGGTTCGCTACGGCACCCCCAAAGTGCTGGGCATCATTACCGGAGCAGTCGCCGGTTTGGTTGCAATCACGCCGGCATCCGGCTTTGTCGGCCCCAGCGGCGGCGCCTTGATCGGCATTGCCGCCGGAATTGCCTGTTTTGTCGTGACGCATCTGATCAAACAGACCTTTCGGCTGGATGACTCGCTCGATGTGTTTGCCGTGCATGGCGTCGGCGGCGCACTGGGCACCATTCTGTGCGGCGTGTTCGCAGCGCAGAGTCTGGGCGGAGTCGGCCTGCATGCTGATTCCATCCCGGCGCAGTTGGGCATTCAGACACTGGGGGTCATTGCCGTGTTTGCCTGGACCGCCATTGCCACCACCGTGGTCATCAAAGTGATCGGACTGTGGGCCCGCGTGCGTGCTTCGGAAGAAGAGGAACGCATGGGCCTGGACCTCTCCCAGCACGAGGAGAATGGGTACCAGATGGGCTAGGTCTCGATTTACGGGAAGGGGTGC
>RKRZ01000095.1 GCA_007571105.1 Gammaproteobacteria bacterium | reverse complement strand
AGAAACGTTACCGGATTTCATCGCGGCAGACCTACGGATTCTGTCAATCGGATTGAACCCCTCGATTCCATCAGTTGAAGCAGGGTTTTATTTCGCCAACCCGCGCAACCGGTTCTGGCCTGCATTTCAAGAAAGTTCTTTGACGCACACGAACAGGCAGCCGTCAGCAAGTTACCATCGTTATCTATTGCAACAGGAAGGCATCGGGTTCACCGATGCGGTCAAACGCGCAAGTCGTCAAGGCCATGAGTTAAGAAGCACGGACTTCAAAACTGATGCCCCGAAACTTCAGGAAAAACTGAAAACCTACCGGCCTCAGTGGGCCTGGTTTCATGGGAAAGTGGCGTATCGAAATTTCCTGAGATATGCCTTGAATGAACCCTCTGGAGAGTTGTTATGGGGATTGCAGGCTGTCACAATTGAAAAGACACGGATTTTTGTTACCCCAAATCCCAGTCCTGCCAATGCCGCTTGGTCCTTATCCGCTCTGCAGGAATGCTATCGAGAGTTTGCAACTCATGTGGTTTAGATTCGCATCGGGACTACTTTTTGTTGCCGCTTTCTCAGGCAGCGCAGCGGAAATTCCTGATCCGCAAGAAGTCCAATTTGTCGCACCGGTCTATCAGTCGGATGAAACTATAGAATTGACAGCCTACCTGTATCGGGCTGAAGAAGAGAGGCCTCACCCCGCAATTGTCGATCTGCACGGTTGCAACGGCATCGGGATGAGACGCTCTGAGCCCTGGGTTCGGAATTATCTGGATTGGGGGTTTTCTGTTCTGATGGTGGACAGTTTTACGCCTCGCGGTTTCAGCAGCGTTTGTGCGAGTCTGTTTGCCGTGCCGACGTGGCAACGTGCGCTTGATGCTCATGCCGCCAAACGATGGCTGCAGCGACAACTTTGGGTGAAGTCCGGCAAGGTGTTTCTGACCGGCTACTCTCATGGAGGCACAACGATCTTGTTGAGTCTGGACGATGAGCTCAATGGCGCATCCCCGTTCGCTGGCGCCATTGCAACGGGTCCCTGGTGTCTGGATGCGCTTTTCAATTCACATACGGATCTATTGATTCTGACTGGCGAGCAGGATCAATGGACACCTGCATTGCGCTGTCAAATGATGAGTTTGAGACGATCAGACCGCGTTGATCTTGTGATTTATGAAGATGCGTACCACGGGTTTGATGAATATCCCGGGACGGATGTCATGGTGCAGGGATATCGAATTCTTCACGACGCCGAAGCCACGCAGGATGCGGTGCGCCGGGCCAAAGCTTTTCTTCAATCGCGCTCAGGGTTTTGAAAGAATTTTGCGTAAGGGATAGTAGATGCCGAAATAGTCACTTGTGATGCTCAGATGCAAAGTATAGTTTGCGTCTTTCCCATGCTCGATATAAGCCATCCCCTTGTAATGGCCATCTGCGGTTGAGCAGGATGCAAGTTCAAGTGTCACGCTCAGCGCGTTGATTCCGGGGCGAATCTGACTGAGTTGACCGTAATAATTGCAGTTGATATTGTCCGTCCCCTCAATTTTCCCTGCGTCATCCAGATTTATGCTGAGATCAATCTTGGTTCCGGATGATTCCCAAAGACCTTTCAAGTCCGGCAAAGAGACCGGCTGCTCAAACAGAGGCTGGTAGATCAGCCCCAAAGTGCCTCGGTCATCGCCTGTAGTTAAATACTGCGCAACGATGGATGCGCTGTCGTTGCCCACGGTCCCGTTCAACTCGACGGTGCCGAACATTGAACCGTCCCGAATGTACATAACCATATTGGACTGATAGGTTTTGTCATCCCCGACTACGGTGCCGCGGTAAACAACATTCGTGTCAACGCTCCAAGCCGCGACTTCTCCGCCAATGTAGAGAGCGCTGAAGTCGTAATTTCCCTGATTGTTGATATCAAAAGTTCCGCGCCATAAGCCGTCCAGTGGCTGCGGGTCGAGCGCCAGGCTCGACATGGGAATCGCAAACAGCAAAGCGCTGCAATACAGAGAGGACCGAATACTCATGTCGTCAGTGTGAAGTTGTCAGCAGATCTGAATCTCGTTGGAAATATCTCCACATCATCCAAAATCCCACCGCAAAGAATAGAGTGGAGAGAAGAGTGTGATGGAAAAATGGAATTGCAGCAAGGTAACACGCCAGCAGACCTGTGCCGCTCAAAGAGTATAGGTCTCCCTGCAGCCAGACCGCAAAGTTGCTCAGCAGAAAGAACAGGACTGAGGCGCTGACGCTTCCCGCCAGGATGGTGCCGAAACTCAATCGCAGCAACATCCAGCGGCCCAGCACGACACACAGGGCGATGGCCAGATACACGGCCCATGCGCTTGCATGCCAGCCTAACACCAAATCGCCCAAGAGCATACCGAAGATTGGGATAAACACGCCGTAGTCCAGGCGAGGCGAAAGACTTCCGCAGAGCAGCGCGACGGCGAGAACGGGTGTGAAGTTCGGAGGATGTGGAACCCATCGTGCGACAACAATCAACACGATCAGACCGAATGCAATCCATAGAGTCTGCGGGAATCGAGGGAAATTCATGGCGTTGAATTGTAGCCGATTGAACGCTGCAAATTTGCTGCAATAGCGCAGTTTTGGCTACCTTGGTAAATTGACACGCGCGCCGCAATCCGCAAAATACGCCGTACGCTCGTGGGGCTATAGCTCAGCTGGGAGAGCGCTTGCATGGCATGCAAGAGGTCGGCGGTTCGATCCCGCCTAGCTCCACCACCTTTTTCTCTGTTCAGGCCTTCTGTAGGATGCGTAATACAGGTTTGGCATAATGAATTCCTCCCAAAATTGCTGCAACTGCGATTAATTCCTCGCGAATTTATGCCGCCCGATCATCCCATTTCTCCCCATCTGCAGGTCTATCGTCTGCCCATGGCGGCAGTGCTGTCAATCAGCCATCGGATTACGGGCGCATTCTTGACCGGGGGGCTGATCGCAATTGCATTCCTGATTGCGTCAGCGGCATATGCTCCAGAGCTCTGGAGTTGCGTCATGGGAATTCTTGCTCACCCGATGGGGATGCTTGTTCTACTGGGTCTGAGTTTCGCGCTGATTTTTCATTTGTGCACCGGCATTCGCCACTTGGTGTGGGACACCGGGTCAGGACTTGAAATGAAGGCGGTGCGGTTCAGCAACTGGGTTGTACTCTCGGGGTCC
>RKRZ01000161.1 GCA_007571105.1 Gammaproteobacteria bacterium | reverse complement strand
GCTTCGCATTGAATTAGTGCGCCTGCAGACACGTGGCGATCAGATGATTGATCATCCGCTGTCGAACATCGGCGGAAAGGGCCTGTTTCTGCGAGAGTTGGAGGAAAGCCTGTTGCGTGGAGAGACGGACCTGGCCGTGCATTCCATGAAAGACATCCCGGCCGAATTGCCGTCAGGTCTGGAACTGATCGCAGTCCCGGCACGGACCGATGCACGCGATGCCGTAATCGCACCGCACCACCGGACTTTGGACGCCATCCCTCCAGGCGGGCGCGTCGGCACTTCCAGTTTGCGCCGCCAGGCGCAACTTCGCGCGCTTTTCCCATCTCTTGAATTCGTCTCGCTACGCGGTAATGTCAATACGCGGCTGCAGCGACTCGAAGAAGGACAATGCGACGCCATTGTGCTGGCCTGCGCCGGACTGGAACGCTTGGGGCTGGCGAACCAGATCACTCAGATTCTGGAACCCGAGCAATGCCTGCCCGCAATCGGCCAGGGTGCGCTTGCCGTGGAAGCCTCCAAAGATCATTCTGAGGCGCGCGAATGGACCCGCGCACTGCACCACAACGAGACTGCGGACGCTACGGCCGCCGAACGCACTGTCAGCCGCGCCTTATCCGGCAGTTGCCAAGTCCCATTGGCTGCCTATGCGACCTGCACCGATACCGGTCAGGTGCAACTGCGCGCCCGACTCGCCAACCTCGATGGCAGCCGCATCCTGTCCGCTCAATCCGAAGGAGCGCCTGAAACCGCCGGGGCTGATGCTGCACAGCAACTGCTGGAGCAGGGAGGCAGCGCCATTCTGGCCGAGCTTGGCATTACCCTGCCATCATGACCGCACCGCTTAAAGACCGTCGAATCCTGCTGACCCGACCCGACCCCCAAGTCAGGCCGTTGGCGGAACGCCTGCGCGCGCAAGGCGCACACGTGGATTGCTTCGCCGGATTGCGCATTCGCCTGACGCCGCCCTTATCGGAGCGACTCGCCTTGCTGGATCAGGCGCATTTCGTGATTTTTGTCTCCACCAATTCGGTGCGCGGACTGCATGGGGCAGACGGCTTCAAACATTGTGCCCAAGCCTCCTTCATTGCCATTGGCGAAGCGACGGCTCAGGCATTAGAGGATGTCGGTTACCCTGCGGCGTTGCACACACCGCCGCCCTACAATAGCGAGGCTTTGCTGAGTTTGGATACACTTCAGACTTTGGATGGTCAGCGCGGCGTGATTGTCCGCGGACAAGACGGACGCAAACTTCTGGCGCAACAGTTGCGCCAGCGCGGCGCAACTGTAGACTATCTGTGCGTGTATCATCGCGATCTCCCCGAAGCCGAACTTTCGCTTGAAGCCCTGCCCCACGGACCCCCGGAAGCGATGTGCATCACCAGCGTGGAAATTGCGAAAAACCTGATCCAGTGCGTCGCACCGCAAGAACGCACGACGCTGTTGCAACAGGCACTCATTGCCGGCAACGTGCGCATCGCCGAAGCGTGCGCCTCGATGAATTACAACAATCTCGCCGCCATCGCAAACAACCCTGGTGATGATGCCATGCTGGACGCCCTGCACCACTACTTCTCCGAATCGCCCTGATGGCCCGAAGCTCTCGCCTGCTACTGCTGCTAACCACCGTCGGCTGGCTTGGCCTGATTGTTCTGGCCGGCCTCCTCTATATCCTGTGGACCGACTCCAACAGCCGCTTTCAGGAATTGCGTGACCGGCAGTTGGAGACGCACCAATCGACGCATGAAGCGCAGGCGCAGGCACGCAAGCAATTAACCGCGCTGTCCGATCAGCAGCAACACATGCAGGAGCTGGTCGATCAGTTCCTGGAAGAGTTACGGGTGCGTTACGCCACCTACGAGACCCTGCTGAAAGAGAAACTCGACCCGATCGAACCGATCAGCGACCCGCGGCAATATCCAATTGAGGAGTTGACCTTTCTGCTGCACATTGCGCAATACAAACAGAATCACCTGCAGGATTCACTCGGAACCCTGGGCGCCCTGCGCCAGGCCCAGCGCATTCTCACCACTTTGGGCCCGCGTTTCCACACCCTGCGCAAGCAAGTCGATGAGGCCATCACCACGCTGGAGGCCTATTCCGGGCAGGAAGCAGAATTCGCGCATCGCATTTTGACGGCAAGTTGGCTGGTACTAAACGAGAAAACCACCCAATTGCAAGGTCAGTTGATCAAGCAGAACGAAGCCGCTCCGATTCGCGATTGGGAACAACTTTGGGATACCTTTCTTGAACATTTCGACGCGCATGTCGATGTCCAGGTCGGGGTGCCGAAAGCCGTCCAAACCATCTCGGCCTACCAGCACATCATGAACCTGTACGCCATTCAAACGGAGTTGTATCTGGCCCGCCTGTCTCTGCAGGCACATCGCGTGCCGGCCTACACGCAAGCGCTCACGCACGCAGAGTCGCTTCTGTCGCAACCGGCGCTTGCAGAGCTTTATCCGGCCCTGCGCCAAGACCTGCAGCAGTTGAACGAGCAGCATCCGTTCCCGCCTTTGATTGACTTCAGCCAGTTGCAGTATTCACTGGAACAAAGCCAGGCCCAATGAAATATCTGGCCCTGGCATTCGTGGCCCTGCTGCTGGCAGCCCTTGCCACCTGGCTGTCCCAGTTCCAGGGCGGAGAAGTGATTTTTCACATCGGCGAGACCACCGCACGCGCCTCTCTGCTGATGGCTTCCCTGCTTGGCATTGGCGTGCTGTCCGGGTTTTTCATTGTGGTCTGGGTTCTCGCGCATTTGTTCAACGCACCCGGCCGCCTGCATGCGCGCTATCAGGAATTGCGCCGCAAGCGCGCCAACCGCGCTTTCGCCAAAGGACTACGCGCCTGGTTTCTCGACGACACAGAACACGCCCACAAACATCTCGGACAGGCCGCACGCATTGACTCGGACCATCCGTTATTTCACTTGCTTGCCGCCGCCGCCTGCGTGCAGGCCAACGATGCGGACGGCTGGAACCGGCATCTGCGCGCAATCTCGGATGAGCCGGACTACAGACTCGTCAGCACGCTGTTGCGACTTGATGGATTGATTGCCTCGGAGGAATGGGAGGAAGCCACGGCTGTATTACAAACACTGGATTCGGATCAGATACAACAGCCTCGCGTCTTGCGCCACCGGGCGCGCTGTTGCCAGGGCGTGCGCAATTG
>RKRZ01000160.1 GCA_007571105.1 Gammaproteobacteria bacterium | reverse complement strand
GAGTCTGAGAACTCAGCGGAATGCGCGCCAGCACATCGCCCTGCCCCACTTATACGCCTTCTTCCAGACTGGCGATAGTGTTGGCAGGCAACGTATAGTGCACCGCCTTCTCGGTCCCTCCGAACAAAACCGGAATACCTTTCTGGCCCACCAGATTGATGGCGGCCACAAGGGTGCGTGCGCTGGAAGTGCGATCGCGAACGTCCAATACGCGGCGGGTCGACAGCCCGGTGATTTCATCCATCGTGATGCTGATGCTCTCCGCATCAACGAAGTCTTCATAGCGCACATAGCCGGCGGCATCCGCCAGCAAGGGCTGAATGTGCGGGTCCCAGTTTGCGATTTCCTGTCCCGCCTCAACTTTCTGGCCGTCCTTGACTCGAACCGTCGCCCCATAAGGCACACGATAGACCTCGCGCTCACGGCCATGGTCGTCCGTCACTATCAATTCGCCGGAGCGAGACGTCACTACCGTACTCTTGTCAGAAGCCCGTTTCAGGACATCCAACTGGCGGAACCGAATGCGCCCGGCATTGCGCACCGTGACATTGCTGACCGCGGTCACGGCGCCGCTGATCGCACCGCCAATATGGAAGGTCCGCATGGTCAACTGCGTGCCAGGCTCACCGATGGACTGCGCCGCAATGACGCCAACCGCTTCACCGCTCGTCACCAGAGTGCCGCGCGCCAAATCGCGTCCGTAGCACTGCACGCACACGCCACGCAAGGTCTTGCAGGTCACACCAGAGCGCACCTTGATCTCATGCAGGCCCCAATCATCGATTTTCGCAACCCACTCTTCGTCCAGCAAGGTTCCTGCCGGGATTAGCACTTCATCACTGTCCTCGGAACGTTTGGTATCCTCAGCCGTCACCCTTCCGAGCACACGCTCAGCCAAGGTCTCGACCACGTCTGCTCCTTCAATGATGGGGCGAATGAGCAAACCTTCTGTGGTGCCACAATCGTTTTCCACAACCACAAAGTCCTGGGCAACATCAACCAACCGGCGAGTCAGATAGCCGGAGTTTGCGGTTTTCAGAGCGGTATCCGTCAACCCCTTGCGTGCGCCGTGCGTCGAGATGAAGTACTGCAGCACGTTGAGGCCTTCGCGGAAATTAGCCGTGATCGGCGTCTCAATAATGGTGCTGTCCGGCTTGGTCATCAGACCCCGCATTCCCGCCAATTGTCGGATCTGCGCCTTGGAGCCTCGCGCCCCGGAACTGGACATCATGTAAATCGAGTTGAACGACGGCTGCGTCACGGTGTTGCCTTCTCGATCAATGACCTCCTCATGCTCCAAGCGCTCCATCATCTTGCGGGCGACATCATCGTTTGCCTGCGACCAGCTGTCCACCACCTTGTTTCGCCGTTCGTCATTGGTCAGCAGTCCGCGTGAATACTGTCGCTCAATCTCGGCGACTGTCCCTTCTGCCTGTTTCAGGATGTCGCTTTTCTCTTCCGGCACCACCATGTCATCGACGCCGAAGGAAATCCCGGCAACCGTTGAATAATGAAATCCGGTGTACATCAGGCGGTCGCAAAAGATCACCGTGTCCTTCAAGCCCAGCAGGCGATAACACACATTGATCGCATCTGAAATCGCGCGCTTGCTCATGTTTCGGTTGACCACCTCAAATGGCAGTCCTTCCGGCAGAATCTGCGCCAGCAGTGCCCGACCGACCGTAGTTTCGACTCGCACCGGCTTCTTGCGGCTGCCGGCTTGCGTCAGGCGAACCTGTATGCGCGCATGCAGACTGACCTGCCCGGTGTCATAAGCGCGCTTGACTTCATCGACATCCGCCATAAGCATGCCTTCGCCCGGCACATTAACGCGCTCCAGCGTCATGTAATAAAGGCCCAAAACGATATCCTGCGACGGCACGATGATGGGCTCTCCACTGGCCGGCGACAACACGTTGTTGGTCGACATCATCAACGCGCGTGCTTCCAACTGCGCCTCGATCGACAAGGGCACATGCACCGCCATCTGGTCACCATCGAAGTCCGCATTGAAGGCCGTACACACCAGTGGGTGCAACTGGATCGCCTTGCCTTCCACCAGCACCGGCTCAAACGCCTGGATGCCCAAGCGGTGCAATGTCGGCGCCCGATTCAACATCACCGGATGCTCGCGAATCACCTCGCTCAGAATGTCCCAGACCTCGGGACCTTCGCGCTCTACCTGCTTGCGCGCAGCCTTGATCGTCGACGACAGGCTTCGGCGCTGCAATCGGCCAATGATGAAAGGCTTGAACAATTCCAGCGCCATCTTCTTGGGCAATCCGCATTGATGCAGTTTGAGGGTTGGTCCGACCACGATCACGGAGCGCCCGGAATAGTCTACGCGCTTGCCCAGCAAGTTCTGGCGAAAACGCCCTTGCTTGCCCTTGATCGCCTCTGCCAGCGATTTCAGGTTGCGCTTGTTGTCTCCCGTGACGGTGCGTCCACGACGTCCGCTGTCGAGCAATGCGTCGACTGCCTCCTGCAGCATGCGCTTCTCGTTGTAGATGATGATGTCCGGTGCGCCAAATTCCAAAAGCCGCTTGAGCCGGTTGTTGCGGTTGATCACGCGCCGATACAAATCGTTCAGATCCGAAGTGGCGAAGCGCCCGCCTTCCAGCGGCACCAAAGGACGTAAATCCGGAGGCAGCACCGGCAGCACGGTGAGCACCATCCATTCCGGCCGGTTGCGCTTGTTCAGAAAGGCTTCATACAAATCCAGGCGCTTGGTGTAACGCTGGCGCTTGCTCTCGCTACGCGTGTTCTTCATTTTTTCATGAAGAGCTTCAATTTCCTTCCGTAAATCAAGGTTTTTTAACAAAGTCTGAATTGCCTCGGCGCCCATCATCGCCTCAAAATCATCTCCGTATCGGGCACGAAAATCTTCATATTCCTGCTTCGTCAGCAGACGCCGCGAACTGCCGTCTTTGTCCTCGTTCTGCTCCAACTCGGGGATCATGCCGGGGTTGGTCACCACATAACGCTCAAAGGTTAGGACTTTTTCCAGATCCGGCAACGTCATATCCAGCATCAAGCCAATGCGCGACGGCAAGGATTTGAGATACCACACATGCACAACCGGACTGGCCAGTTCGATGTGCCCCATACGACGACGACGCTCGCGTGCGCGCGTCACCTCCACACCACACTTCTCACACACCACACCGCGGTGCTTGAG
>RKRZ01000024.1 GCA_007571105.1 Gammaproteobacteria bacterium | reverse complement strand
CAGGTGTCTCCGGGCTGCAGCACGACAACAGAATGCCCCATCGCCTGTGCGGCCTGAGCAAACATGCGGCCGAGTTGGCCGCCTCCAATGATGCCGAGAGAAGCGCCCTGAGGCGCAGGCTTACTCAAGGGTTTGCTCAAGAACGGAGCGTGTTTGGGCTTCTCGGAAGGAATCCAGACGGGCGGCCAGGTCTGCATCGTCGTTCGCCAGCATTGCGGCGGCGAATAAGGCGGCATTGGCGGCACCCGGTTTGCCAATGGCAAAGGTTGCTACAGGGATACCTTTTGGCATCTGGACGATAGAAAGTAGGGAATCCTGCCCATCCAGTGCTGTTGCGTTGATGGGAACGCCCAGCACAGGGGTCGGGGTCATGGCGGCCAGCATGCCCGGCAGGTGCGCGGCGCCTCCGGCGCCGGCGATCAGGCATCGAATGCCACGCTCACGCGCTGCGCGCGCATATTCCCGCATCAAGTCAGGAGTCCGGTGTGCCGAGACCACGCGTGCCTCGTAGGAGATTTCCAGGGCGTCGAGGTGCTCAGCCGCAACCTTCATGGTGTCCCAGTCGCTGCTGCTACCCATCACGATAGCGACCGGCGGCGCCGGGTTTGGTTCAATCATGCGAAAGCCCAAATCAAAGGCGAATTATACCGAAGTGGGTGTTGGGCATAATGGCACACACGTGTCGGGGGCTTCACGGTTTGGTCTGGAAAGGATTGCTTCCAAACGCCGTGCTTTCTGGCCAGCACTTTTCCTTATTCACCAATGGTTTCATAGCCCTACCTAGCGCTCTGCGAGCTTGAGTGTACTCATTGTTCTCTTGTGCCAGCGTTTTGTATATGGCTCGCGCAACGCTATTTTGGGTCGCCGATATCCAACATCCTCAAGAAGTTTTTCCATAGATATCAGCCGTTCTCGAAATCCCAGCCTGCTGCCGAACTGAAGGCTGGCTTTGTCCGGGCCACATAGAATCCATGTGTCGGTTCTTTGCAGTGTGTGGGCCCAGAGTGCTTCTTCACCGCGGTCAAGGTAGGCTCCCGGGACGCGAAACTTCAATGCTTTGCGTTCTTGGCTGCTCACATGGTGAATGGCAGCAAGCGAGGCGCGCAACTCAGCCGCATCAATGGATTGTTTCGAGTCGTGACGTTGAAATCCTGTTTGTGTCTCAATTACGCAATCCTCAACGGTCTCCATGCAGTACCCGCCGGTGAGAGCGTTCCACGTTCTTGTGCGATGCGCTTCAATGACCACATTCGTGTCAACCAACACCGAGCCATGGTGACGGGGCGGCACGAGTCACAGTTCCGCAGGCTGGGGGACATCGTAGGTAGCGCACAAGTCGCGTAGTTCTTCAATAGTCAGGTCAAGCAGGTCGGCGGTGCGACGTACTGAGACGATTCCACGGTCCATTGCGTGTGCCATAACTTCCATAAATGGTTTTGAGAATAACGCAGGCGGCTCGTTGTCAGCCGGTTGATCTGAATGTCCGTTGTTGCGCAATTTCGCATCTGGGAGTGAAGTTGCAGCGGCTTGGTTCAGTTCTCCGAGCGTTACCAAACGCCACCGCAATGCTGAAGACGTGACGTGCAATTCATCTGCGACCGTGTTGAGTTGTTGGATCAAATCTGCTTTGGATAGGCTTGCCCAGTTGCCCAGTTTCTTTAATTGCTCAGAAGGCATTAATAGTGCTGAGGCAAAGATGTTGGCGAGCCGTTCGGTACGGCTGCCGCCTGTATGAGCGGGTTGCCCAAAACACTTGGGTGGCATTGCATCCCAAGTCAGAAAATGGAACAATTCGTGAGCAAGGTCAAAATTTCTTCGGCCCACTGTTTCATGACGGGCGATTAACGCCGCATCAAGTTCTGGCAAGCGACAGGCGGCTCCGGAAATTCCCCGGTTCGTATCAACCATCAGAACCAGGATGCCCAAGCGCTCGGTCATAGTATCCAGCAAACGTGTAGCCGGGATCTCTCCGAGCTTGAATTCAGCGGCAAAGCGTTCTCCGGCGTGGGCTACCTCCTCGAAGTTTGCATTGCGTTCCAGGCATAACGTCTGCCGCATGAACGTATGCTCGCGCCCAACTTCCGGTGCCAATTCCCGGTACGCCGCAATCCAGCGACTCGCACGTTTTTCATAGGCGTCCAATTGTTTTGTGCTGACGCCGTTTTCACGCCAGGCAAAACTGCCTTCGCCGACCAGCATAAACGGGTCTGCGAAATACTCGTGCGGCACATCGAGAAGTTCTTCCAGGAGCAGCCACTCCTCTACGGTAACCCGCCTATTTCCGGTCTCTATCGCCGAGATAGTCTGTCGATCCTTGAATTCCAAGAGCGTAGCAAGTTCTTCCTGTGACAACCCCCGTTCTTTGCGCAATGCGCATAGCCGTTTGCCAAAAAGCTGGTTCATTCTCTAATCCCCACTCCAAAAAACTATCATGTAAAGCTTATTATGCGCCAAAATCTTGCAAAATGATAAATGCAAGAATTTATTGCATAAATAATCGCGCAACAGAAATGTTGGCCCGATAGATTTGCGGGTCGTTATTTGTCCGAAAACAGAGTTCAGGATTCGGAGGTATATTCAGTCCGACCGGATTCCTGCAAAACCCGAATGCGCTCTTCCAGAGGAGGATGCGACAAAAACAATCGTCGCAAGCCGGATGCGCGTGCCCCGGAAATGCCGAATGCAGCCATGGTGTCCGGGAGATCGCGCGGTTGCGTCACTTCCCGCAACCGCTGCAGGGCAGAACACATTTTTTCGCGACTGGTCAGATAGGCGCCTCCCTCATCGGCGCGGAACTCACGCTTTCTTGAGAACCACATCACGATCATGGTGGCCAATACCGACAGGACGATTGCGCGAAAATCGACACGATGTAATAGCCCGGGCCAAATCCGCGCTCAACCCGGAACACGACGCGATCCACTAGGAATCCGATGATCCGAGAAAGGAACACCACGAACGTATTGAGCACGCCCTGGAGCAGTGCCATCGTGACCATGTCGCCGTTGGCGACGTGCGCCATTTCGTGTCCGATCACCGCCTCGACTTCGTCCTGATTCATCTGCTGCAGTAATCCGGTGCTGACGGCAACAAGCGCATTGTTTTTGCTCGCTCCTGTTGCGAAGGCGTTGGGTTGGGAACTTTCAAAAATGCCGACTGCCGGTGGTGTGATGTAGCAGACCTTTGAGTGT
>RKRZ01000101.1 GCA_007571105.1 Gammaproteobacteria bacterium | reverse complement strand
GTTGGATGTGCTGGCGAAATCGCTTTCGGTCATCGACGTGGACCAGTTTTACGGGATTGAGCTTGGCGAGTTTCCGGCCCGCATTGCCGAGACCGCGCTGTGGATGATGGACCACATAATGAACAACCGGCTGAGCCTCGAATTCGGCCAGACTTTCGTGCGCATCCCGCTGGAGAAGTCGCCGCATATCGTGCATGGCGACGCGCTGGAAGTGGACTGGGCTGCGCTGCTGCCGCCGGAGCAATGCTCTTTCATGCTCGGCAACCCGCCGTTTGGCGGTTTTGTGATGCGGACCAAAGAGAAACAAGCGCAGTTGAAGGGACTCATGGCGTTGCTCGGGGCTTCGGGTTCGCGGCTGGACTATGTCACTGCGTGGTTCTTGAAGGCAGGATCGTACTTCCAGGGACATCCTGCCCGGATCGGTTTCGTAGCGACCAATTCCATCACGCAAGGCGAACAGGTGGCGCAATTATGGCCGGCCATGTTTGACCGCTACGGTCTGGAGTTCGCTTTTGCACACCGCACATTTCCTTGGGGTTCGGATGCGCGTAACAAGGCGCATGTGCATGTAGTGATTATTGGCTTGTCCGACCGTAACACTATATCCGTTCAACGACGCTTGTTCGTTTATGAGACGTCTGACTACGATGCGCAGGAGTTCCACCTTTCCGCGATCAGTCCCTATCTGGTCGATGTGGGACATTTAACTGACACTCAACTTGTTGTAAGGCGACAAAGGACTTCGATTGGCGCGTTGCCCCGGATTTCTGTCGGGACCAAACCAGTCGATGGTGGACACTATGTGCTGAATGAGGAAGAACGAAAAGCATTTGTTACCAAGGAACCCCAAGCCAAAGGTATGCTCCAGCCATTTCTCGGTGGCAGTGAATACATCAACAGCAGAAAACGATGGATTCTTCATGTATCGGAAAAGTCGCCGGCGCTCTTACGAACCCTCCCCCATGTGATGGAGCGCATTCATGCGGTAAGGCAATATCGGACCAATTACGCCGGCAGGCTGGGTCAATCTCTGGCGGCGCAACCGACCGCCTATCATGTCTCCGTGATCCCTGATGCGCCTTTTCTCGTGATTCCGGAAGTAAGTTCCGAACGCCGACAATATGTGCCAATCGGATGGCTCTACCCGCCCGCCATACCCAGCAATCAATTGCTAGTCGTGCAGAACGCGACGCTATGGCTATTCGCGCTTTTGACCTCAGCCATGCACATGGCTTGGTTGCGTCATGTCGGAGGGCGACTGAAGAGCGACTATCGCTATTCCAGTGGCCTTGTCTACAACACCTTCCCGACGCCGCCCGGTTTCGGAACGGACGCCCTGGACCTGTCGACACTGGAGCCGCTCGCGCAGGCCGTGCTCGACGCCCGGGCCGCCCATCCCGGCTCAACGCTGGCCGATCTCTACGACCCCGACCTCATGCCGCCCAATCTCCGCCGCGCCCATCGGGCCCTGGACCGCGCCGTGGACCGCCTCTACCGCCGCCCCGCCTTCATCTCCGAACGCGAACGGGTGGAACACCTGTTCATGCTATACGAAAAGATGCGCGCACCGCTGAAACTTGCGGCAAAACCGAAACCGAAGCGAAAGCGGGCACGGCGACCAATTGATGGAGGCAGAAGATGAACGATCCCCATGTCGAGGCGCTGATCTATCGCGTGAAGCACAGCGACACGTTAGATTATAGTGAGGCAGAGCCGCTTGTTCGAGAGGAACCGGAATTTCGACTGACTGTCGAAGCCGGGAAAGTCCGATTCGAGTTCTGGGAGCCATACGCTACAGAGGAAGAAGCAAAGAATACGCTGAAGGATTACATTGATATTTGGGAGTTCGATGCAGCCCTTGAGCGTGGCGACCCCGATGCGTTCCGACTGGAATTCGAGAAAGCAGAAATCATTGACCGAGATCCAAGTCCGGAAAGATGCGGAGTAGCAGGATTTAGCGCAAACGTGAGCGCAGGAATTCCGACCGTTTCTGCGACACTCGCTCCTAGCCCCCGTGAATACCCCTCGCCGCCATCAGGCATAGCGATTACTCCCGATGTCGAGACGATGCACCATAGATATATGGGGTACCGAAAGGGGAAATAGCCGCTTGCGAGCATGGCATATTTTTGCCTTACTGTTTTGGAGTGGTCAGTAGGAGGTCAGAAAAAGAGCAAGCGAGAGAGAGCGGCAGAAAGGTATGGAATAGGAATTGATACCCTTAAGTACGTGGGGGAATTATCTTCAACGAGGGGTGGACAAGAAGCAAGAAAATCGGAAGGTAGCGGTCAGGAATTTACCAACCAAGAGCGCCGATGTTTGGAGAATAAGGTAAAATTGATGATTCGGAAGGTAGCAGAAACAGCAAGAACAACACAGGTCACGGAATATGTTGACCCTGTTGTCAAGCAACGCTCTATTGAATAGAATCACCTTGCTAAAAAGATGAGGGAAGGCTCGTAATGACTTTCAAGGGAAAGGTTTGTAAACGGAGCTCAAAAGAGTGCTTCGATCCACGTAAAGAGCCAGCAGGAGAGAGCAAAGTCTTCAAGCGCAATCCGCAACGTGTGCGTCGGATAAAGGAAGAAACCGGTTGGGAGAGTGTTTTCTATGGCACTCTCAACCTTAAGGTAGCTGACGGAGTATACATTGCAATTTCAGTTGAGGTTTAATGAATCAGACTTCTTGAGAAGACAGCCAAGTTTATCGTTGTAAACTCCTCATATAAGAAGCACATGATTCCCCAGGCAATGCATCAAATGACGGAAAAGAAGCTCTTGAGAATAGATTTGAGTATAGTTTGGCTGGGGGCACAAGCAACATGTAGTATACAGTGGTGGTATAAATGTGACCACAACCCATAATCTCAAAGCAAAACATTCACAGACACTAAGGTTTCTTAGTAAAAGTAGATGCTACATTTTGGTTATAGTAGCCATTGCACTCTAACATTCGGCAAAACAGCTGGTGTTCTGCATTCTCAACAACACCCATGCAGTAAGGTAAAGTAGGGTATTTCTGAATATTCTTTGGGAAATTAGCTCTTAATTTTGACTGCAAGCAGGTACACACGAGTTTTCTTGGATTCCACAAGTCTACTCTATCCTCCAGCTATGGTGAAGATAGCATAGCTCTAGTTGCTGTAGTTTCTTTGCAATGTTGTCAAACATGAAGACATGTCAAAATTAGCATTTCAGGGTACCCTAGATT
>RKRZ01000113.1 GCA_007571105.1 Gammaproteobacteria bacterium | reverse complement strand
CGTCTTGCGACAATCGGATGGTCGTCGATACTTTCGGTCGCACAGACAACGGGCGGCCACGACGGACAGTTGCCTTGGCAAATTTCTCTGGCCAGCCGCCCTTGGAAAGGTCTGGCGTAGTTTCAGGATCAAAGCCTTGCACTGTAGAGTTGTCTTCCCCGTTCATTGGATCCCCTTATGCTAAGGTTCTGTGCTGATCCTCTCACCTTCGGTACGGCCGCACATTTCGTTTCGTCGAATTCGACCTGCATAATTGATGTTACTACAAAAAAGTAATTGTCAAACAATTTGGTGCTGTTCTTACAACCAGCATTTTAAAATATAACTTATATAATTATGTTATAATAATATTTGTGTTTTTATGAGCATGCGCGTTTTCTTATGTCCAAATATACTCCTCTAATGACCTACCTACAGGCATCAGGCCAAGAAGATGTATTCATGACCTTCGATGAAATTGAGCGAGTTATCGAAGCGGAATTGCCGGCCTCGGCATTTAAGCATCGGGCTTGGTGGTCCAACAATCCTTCGAGCAGTGTTATTTCTTACGCGTGGCTTCAGGCTGGATACAAGGCGACAAAGGTAGATATGCCGGGACGTAAACTAGTCTTCTACAAATCTCCGGATGCCCAGCGGCTCGAAGCTAAATATAAGGTCTTTGAGGAACTGAAGTTGAGGGTAATCGGTAATGAGCAACCGGGAGAAGCGGAAGCGTTTGAAGATGCGAGCCCTTTCTCACGCATTTACGGGGCTCTGAAGGGAACCGTAACGGTAATGCCGGGAACAGATCTGGCTGCGCTGGTCAGCGCGGAGTGGGATGCGGCACGGTAGTCGGCAATGTCGACGTATCTCCTCGATACTTGCGCGGTTATCTGGATATCCAATGGCGACCCATTGCGGGAGCCAGCCGCAGAGGTGTTGCAGAAAATGCACGCCCACGAAGATCGAATTGTCGTCTCTCCCATGACGGCTTGGGAAATTGGAATGCTGGCGGCCAAGGGGAAAATTGCGCTGCCAACTGACCCTGAGACATGGTTTGGTAGTTTTTGCACGCTCCCGGGAGTTTCACTTGCGGGCATGCCGCCTTCGGTGCTCATCGCATCATGCGATCTTCCCGGAACACCGCCGACTGATCCGGTGGATTGCATCCTGGCTGCGACTGCTCGGGCCTTAGGTTATATGTTAGTGACCCGGGATCAGAAATTGCTTGCCTACGGAGAGAGCGGACACATCCAGGCCTTGGAATGTTGACTGCAGCGCGTCCGGCATCACTTGATTCTTGGGCCAGATTGTGGGATTAATCGGCCCGTTCCAGAGCCAAAGGGACTCACTTTGATTGCACCCGTCCGGATGCGGTGCGATAATACTCCACCGACCCGTGCACTCAATCCTGCCAAGGTCTTGATTCCTTGTCCAAACACCTTTTCTACTGACGTCTGATGCCTGCGATTACTCTTCCAGATGGAGCGACGCGCGAATTCAAAACGTCGCCAACCGTAATGCAGATCGCTGAATCGATTGGCGCGGGGCTCGCATCCGCGACACTGGCGGGCCGGGTCAATGATCGACTTGTCGATGCCTGCGTTGAGGTGGAGCAGGATGCGGAAGTAGAGCTTATTACCTCAAAAGATCCAGAGGGCATTGAAATTCTGCGCCACTCGCTGGCGCATATGCTGGGACAGGCGATCAAGCAACTGTATCCGGACGCTCAAATGGCGGTGGGTCCGGTGATTCGTGATGGTTTCTACTACGACATCGCGCGCGAGGAATCATTTTCGGAAGAGGACCTGGAGCGTATTGAAGAGAAAATCCAGGAACTGGTCGCCCAGGACTACGACGTCATTCGCGAAGTGGTGACGCGCGAACGCGCCCGCTCGGTATTCGAAGAGCGCGGCGAGACGTACAAAGTGCAGATCGTGGATGACATTCCCGAAGGAGAAGAGATTGCGCTCTATCACCACCAGGAATACGTGGATATGTGCCGCGGGCCGCACGTCCCGAACACAAAACATTTGCGTGCATTCAAACTAACCAAACTCGCCGGCGCATACTGGCGCGGGGATTCGCGCAATGAAATGCTGCAGCGCATCTACGGGACCGCATGGCCGGACCAGAAGCAATTGCGCACTTATCTCAAACGTCTGGAGGAAGCGCAAAAGCGAGACCACCGAAAGATCGGGCGCAAAATGGACCTGTTCCATTTTCAGGAAGAAGCGCCCGGCCAGGTCTTCTGGCATGCCGGCGGCTGGACGCTGTACCGTGAATTGGAAAGTTATATCCGCCGCCGACTTGACCGGGCCGGCTACATCGAGGTGCACACGCCACAAATCCTGGATCGCAGTCTCTGGGAGCGTTCCGGGCATTGGGACAAGTTTGGCGAATTGATTTTCACG
The DNA here is from genome assembly GCA_007571105.1 of Gammaproteobacteria bacterium. Lineage (GTDB taxonomy): Bacteria > Pseudomonadota > Gammaproteobacteria > Poriferisulfidales > Poriferisulfidaceae > Poriferisulfidus. The sequence goes on along the minus strand of RKRZ01000113.1, from coordinate 822 downwards.
ACTGCCTCGGAGAATCGCGACTATGCGGTCAAGCCGATGAACTGCCCGGGACATGTGCAACTGTTCAATCAGGGACTCAAGAGTTATCGCGACTTGCCACATCGGATTGCGGAATTTGGCTTGGTCCATCGCAACGAGCCGTCTGGAACCCTGCACGGACTGATGCGCGCCCGACGTTTTGTGCAGGACGATGCGCACATCTTCTGCACTCCGGATCAGTTGCATGGAGAGATTGCGGACCTGATTGAGTTGACGCGTTCGACTTATCGGGATTTTGGCTTTGAGGACGTCAGCATGGGCTTGTCAACACGACCGGAACGTCGGGTGGGTGAGGATGCCCTATGGGACCGTGCGGAGGCCGTGTTGGAGGAAGCCTTGGAGGCAGCCGGGCTTGAGTTTACGTTGCACCCGGGAGAAGGGGCGTTTTACGGACCGAAGATTGAATTCACCCTGACTGATTGCATTGGTCGGGAATGGCAATGCGGAACCATCCAGTTGGACTTTTCTATGCCGGAACGCTTGGGGGCGCGCTATGTCGATGAAAACAGCGATCGGGTTGTACCGGTGATGATTCACCGCGCCGTGTTTGGTTCACTGGAGCGCTTTATTGGAATTCTGATTGAGCACTACGCGGGAGATATGCCGCTATGGCTTGCGCCGTGTCAGGCGATGGTGCTGAACATCACGGATGCCCAGGCGGATTACGCCCGGGAAGTTCATTCCCGCCTGCTGGATGCAGGCATTCGTGCGCAGCAGGATTTGAGAAATGAGAAAATATCTCTTAAAATACGCGAACACACGCTGGCGTTTGTCCCCTATCTG
>RKRZ01000155.1 GCA_007571105.1 Gammaproteobacteria bacterium | reverse complement strand
GCGCCAATGCGGGCACCGGTGCGCAGGGGCTTGCGGATGCCCGGGCGACCTGTAAGGCGGCGGCGAAAGTCTTCTCGGTGCAGCCGCAAGAGGTGTTGCCGTTTTCCACTGGCGTGATTGGGGAGTTCCTTCCTGTCGCTCGCATCGAGGCGCAATTGCCTGTCTTGCAGAACACTCTTTCCGAGGAAGGCTGGGAGCAGGCCGCCGGTGCGATTCTGACGACGGACACACGCTCCAAACTGCAAACCCGAACATTGAAGGTTTCGGACACCGAATTGCGGGTCACCGGTATGGCGAAAGGGGCTGGCATGATCTGCCCGGACATGGCGACCATGTTGGCGTTCATCGTGACCGGCCTGCGTGCAGACACGACCACGCTGCAGGCAACATTGAGTGATGCATTGATCAGTTCTTTCAACGCCATCACGGTCGATGGCGACACGTCGACCAATGACGCGTGCGTGCTGTCGGCCACAGGAGAGAGCGGGATCGCTTATGCCGACCTTTCAAAGGAAGAGCGGCAGTGCTGGGCGGATGCAGTGCGGGAGGTTTGCGAGGCGCTGGCACGCGACATCGTGCGGGATGCCGAGGGGGCAACGCGCTGTTTTCGAGTCGTCGTAGAGCGCGCAATGAATGACGTGCAGGCGCAGCGAATTGCCCGCGCGGTTGCGCATTCGCCGCTGGTCAAAACGGCTGCCTTTGCCGGAGACCCAAACTGGGGACGCATTCTGGCAGCCGTGGGGCGCAGTGCGGAAGACGCGCGCATGGATGCGGTTGACATCTGGCTGGATGAGGCGCAGGTAGTGCAGGGCGGACAGCGTCATGCAGGCTACGAGGAAGCGCAGGGGCGCGCGGTGATGGAGCAGGAAGAGTTCACCATCCGGATCGCTATGGGACAGGGCGAAGCGAAGGCCTGCGTGTGGACGTCCGATTTGTCTTACGACTACGTCAAGATTAACGCCGAATACCGGACTTGAGCACCGTGGAGGGGTCTCCGATCTCGGTAGTAGCGGGAGCGGTGTTGGAGGTGTCGGCTTCGCCGAAAGTGTTGTTGGCGAAGCGCCACACTGCCGGACATCAGGGTGGCAAGTGGGAATTTCCCGGCGGCAAAATCGAACGGGGAGAAAGTGTTTTCGAAGCACTGGCGCGTGAGTTGCGGGAAGAGGTCGGGATCGAAGTCCAGGAGTCTCAGCCGCTGATCCGCTTTCCTTTCGAATACCCGGAATTCCACATGGATTTCGAGGTGTTTCGGGTGATGGCCTGGAGAGGGGAGCCGCGCGCACTGGCGGCGCAGGAAATCCGCTGGGTTGATGTGGGTGAATTGCACACGTACAAGACTCCTCCAGCCTCGCGTGCCGTGATTCGTGCCCTGCAACTTCCGCAGAAATATGCCATCAGTGCGGACCCTGCAGCGGACAAAGACGCCTGGTTCGCCGCCTTGGACGCAACGCTTGAGCAGGACACGCGGTTCATTCAACTGCGCGCCCACGACTTGCCTTCGGATGAATTTCCGGAGTTTGCAGCTCGCGCCATTCAACGCGTTCATGCAGCAGGGGGCAAAATTCTTCTCAATACGGAAGTGGAACAAGCCGTGCAGTTGGGAGCCGATGGGGCCCATCTGACGGCATCCATGCTATTGCGCTGGGGACGTTCAGCATTGCCAGAGGATTTTGTGGTCGGCGCCTCGTGCCATAGCGTGTCGGAATTGCATGAAGCACAGGAGCGGGGAGTGGATTTTGCCGTGCTGTCGCCGGTGCAGGAAGGTTCTGGAGACAAAGTGCTGGGCTTTTCGGGATTCGAGCAGACAATCGCAGAAATCGCGCTGCCGGTCTATGCGCTTGGGGGAATGCAGAGCTCGGATTTGCCGCAGGCGATAGCGGCGGGGGCTCAGGGGATTGCCGCGATTCGCGGGCTTTGGGGCACTACGAATTAACCGAAGACGGTGCCGATGAAATAGGTCGTCAGATACATTCCGACCAATCCCAACATGGAGAGTTGACACAAAATCGTGACGATGCCGCGTTGCTGGGGCGGTTGTGGAATGAGGCCGAGGGCAGCAACGATTACCGATGCGAGAGCGATCATTTGCACGCACAGCGTCTGACAGCTGCGTTGTGCGAAATCGCCGCCGAGCAGGTTGTACACCAAGGCGCTTGCCAGCCCCCAACTGACAAGAGTCGCAAGCACAACCCAGGGGCTAATTGCCTTCTTGAGGCTGCTGGCATAATAGTCGTCGCTCATTCGATTCATTCTACCTGACCGACCTATCTTGCTCTGCGCAAGAGATTTTGCTTGGGCAATCGGAAGGTGAGTGTCGCCGAAATCCACCGGAAACGATGCAGTGAATTTTCGAACTCCGATTGATGCAGAGAAGGCGTTTTACGCAGCATTTTCGCAGCAGGATTTTGATGGCATGATGGCGGTGTGGGCGGAAGATCGTCCGGTTTTTTGCATCCACCCCGGAGGGACTCTGCTTGCGGGGCGCGAAGAAGTCGCCGAGAGCTGGTCGCGGATTTTTCAGGCGCGAACGCCATTTCATTTCGAGTTGGACTACTATCACCGCGAAGAGTTTGAGCACGTGGCGATTTCCCACCTCAGCGAGACGTTGTATTTACAAAACCATGTAGTCGGCGTAGTTCTGGTAACCAATACCTATTGCGCAACGGATTTGGGTTGGCGCATGATCATGCACCATGCGTCGCCGCAGCCGGAGTTGGAGGATTCTTCTTCGGAGACTCCGATATTGCATTAGTATTCTGCATCGACATGGCGCGGCGAACATATTCCTGCGCTTCTTCAATCTGGTTCAACTGTTCCAGGGTTTCGGCCATCTGCTGGCACAACGACGCGTTCATGCCGTGTCTTTCCGCTTCTTTCAGGCATTCGAGAGCGGCACTCCATTGACTTTGGCGCGCAAGCAGGTGCGCTTTTGCGCTCCACAAACTGATTCGCTTCGGTTCTTTCTTCAACCAGCGATTTGTCTGTCGCACCATGTCGCCTAAATCCGGGAAAGGCACGCGCGCATACAACTCCAGCAATTCGTCTTCAAATTGATCGTTCAGCCGATTGCGCAGGTGTGCTTCCAGATCCGGCTGTGTGTGTTCTGTTTTGTGCAGGGCTTCGATATAAGCCCGCAGGATGGGCAGATCATTGCGCGCCGCCTTGAGTATGTGCCACACGGCACCTAGGCGGTCAATGGAAGCCCTCGGCAGGAG
>RKRZ01000099.1 GCA_007571105.1 Gammaproteobacteria bacterium | reverse complement strand
CGTCAGCGCCGCCGTCAGCGTCGTCTTGCCGTGATCCACGTGGCCAATCGTGCCCACATTGATGTGCGGCTTGGTGCGTTCAAATTTTTCCTTCGCCATGAGGGCCTCCTTATCTAAAGGTTAGTGTCTGCTCCGGGAAACCACGGTCTCCGCGATATTGCCCGGAACTTCCGCGTATTTGGTGAATTCCATCGAGTAGGTTGCGCGTCCCTGGGTCGCAGAGCGCAAGGACGTGGCATAACCGAACATCTCTTTCAGCGGCACTTCCGCGCGAATCACCTTGCCGCCGGGAGAATCTTCCATTCCACCTACCATGCCGCGACGGCGATTCAAATCTCCAACCACATCGCCCATGTACTCTTCCGGCGTGACCACTTCCACCTTCATTACCGGCTCAAGCAGCACCGGCGAGGCTTTTTGCGCGCCATCCCGAAACGCCATGGACCCTGCCACCTTGAAGGCAGTCTCCGAGGAATCCACTTCGTGATAGGAGCCGTCGTACAGCGTGACTTTTACGTCGACCACCGGATAGCCGGCCACTACTCCGTTCTGCATCTGCTCCTCAATGCCCTTGTTGACTGCGGGGATGTACTCCTTCGGCACAACGCCGCCCGCGATCTCGCTCGCGAAAATATATCCGCTGCCCGGCTCCTGCGGCTCAATCCGCAGCCAGACATGACCGTATTGGCCCCGGCCTCCAGTCTGCCGCACAAATTTGCCTTCCTGCTTGATCGGCTGGCGAATGGTTTCCCGATAGTTGACTTGCGGAGCGCCAACATTGGCTTCGACTTTGAATTCGCGCAACATGCGATCCACAATGATCTCCAGGTGCAACTCGCCCATCCCCGAAATGATGGTCTGTCCGGATTCCTCGTCCGAGGACACCCGGAATGAAGGATCTTCCTGCGCCAGTTTCTGCAGGGAGACGCCCATTTTCTCCTGATCTGCCTTGGTTTTCGGCTCTACGGCAACGGAAATCACCGGATCCGGAAACTCCATCTTCTCCAACTCAATCGGATGATTGATGGCGCACAGGGTATCGCCGGTTGAAACATCCTTCAATCCAACCGCCGCAGCGATGTCGCCCGCGCGCACCTCCTTAATCTCTTCGCGATGGTTTGAGTGCATCTGCAGAATGCGCCCGATGCGTTCCTTATTCCCACGGCGCGGATTCAACGCTGCGGAACCGGATTCCAGCACGCCAGAATACATCCGAAAGAAAGTCAGCGTCCCCACGAACGGGTCGGTCGCAACTTTGAAAGCAAGCGCAGCGAAGGGCTCTTCGTCCGAAGATTTACGTTCACTCTCTTCGCCGGATTCCAGCAACCCGCGAATGGCCGCTACATCAGTCGGCGACGGCATGTAGTGCACGACCGCATCCAACATCGCCTGCACGCCCTTGTTCTTGAAGGCGGAACCGCATAACACCGGGACGATCGCATTGTCTTCGGACAAAGTTCGCGCCCGCAAGCCTTCGCGGATTTCATCCTCCATCAATTCCCCCTCTTCAAGATATTTCTCCATTAACTCATCAGTTCCTTCCGCCGCGGCTTCAATCAATTGCTCGCGCGCTTCTTCAACGGCACTCATCTGATCTTCCGGCACATCTTCCAAGTCAAACGTCGCGCCCATATCCCCCTCATTCCAGATAATCGCCTTGCGCGTAATGAGATCAATCACCCCGCGAAAGCTCTCTGCAGCGCCAATTGGCAACTGCAAGCACACCGGGGTTGCCTGCAAGCGTTCCCGGATCTGACCCACCACCCGCTCAAAATCAGCTCCGGCTCGATCCATCTTGTTGACGAAGGCCAGACGCGGCACACGATACTTGTTGGCTTGGCGCCAAACCGTTTCAGACTGCGGCTCCACCCCGCCGACGGCACAAAACACCGCACAGGCGCCATCCAAAACCCGCAACGAGCGCTCCACCTCGATGGTGAAGTCAACGTGGCCCGGGGTGTCGATGATGTTGATGCGGTGCGTTTCCATATTGCCCGCCATCCCGCTCCAGAAGCATGTCGTCGCAGCCGACGTGATGGTGATGCCCCGTTCCTGTTCCTGCTCCATCCAGTCCATCACGGCCGCACCGTCATGGACCTCGCCAATTTTGTGCGAGATGCCGGTGTAGAACAGAATGCGCTCCGTAGTGGTCGTCTTGCCGGCATCAATGTGTGCCATGATGCCAATGTTGCGGTAACGCTCCAAGGGGGTCTCACGTGCCGGCATCATGTCCCTCCTTGCGCCTTACCAGCGGTAATGAGAAAACGCGCGATTGGACTCGGCCATGCTGAGCGTGTCTTCGCGTTTCTTGATGGCAATCCCCTTCTGGTCCGCCGCATCCATCAACTCACCGGCCAAGCGGCGCTTCATGGAAGTCTCTGAGCGTTTGCGAGCCGATTCGATGATCCAGCGGATGGCCAGTGCCTCCTGACGTTGCGGGCGCACTTCGACCGGCACCTGGTAGGTAGCGCCGCCGACCCGGCGAGGCTTGGCCTCGACCGGCGGGCGCACATTTTCCAAAGCCTGTTCCAACACTTCCGTGGCATCCCCTCCGCGCACCCGAGCAATCTCATCCAGTGCGTCGTACAGAATGCGCTCTGCGACGGACTTCTTGCCATCGCGCATCAGGGCATTGACAAAGCGGCTGAGTTGCTCCTTGCCGTATTTCGGATCCGGCTCTTTCGGCCGTTCGGGGACATCGCGGCGGCGGGGCATCGCAAGTTTCCTCGGTCTGGGGGATCAGGATTTGGGACGCTTGGTTCCGTATTTGGAACGGCCTTGTCGCCGATCGGCGACACCTTGCGTGTCCAGACTGCCGCGTACCGTGTGGTAGCGTACGCCCGGCAAATCCTTGACGCGGCCGCCCCGAATCAGGACGGCGGAATGTTCTTGGAGATTATGACCTTCGCCACCAATGTATGTGGTGACTTCAAATCCGTTGGTCAAACGGACGCGGGCAACTTTTCGTAATGCGGAATTCGGTTTCTTCGGCGTGGTGGTATAGACGCGCGTGCATACGCCACGACGCTGCGGACAACGCGCCAGCGCAGGAACATTGCTTTTGCTGGTGGGCCGCTTGCGTCGCTTGCGGACCAGCTGGTTAATTGTCGCCATCGCAGACAAGTCATATTGTTAAGTATTAAAACAGGCCAGCCCTCGGTGCGAGGTCTGGCCCGCCAAATCGGGGGGCAAGTATAGCACAAACCAGTTCAGCAT
>RKRZ01000185.1 GCA_007571105.1 Gammaproteobacteria bacterium | reverse complement strand
GTTGGATGGATTGTTTATCGGGACGACGCGAACTCGAGAGATGCGCAACAGCATGATTGTTTCGATTCTGGTGTATCTCGCCTTATGGAAATTAACAGGGGAGTGGGGCAACCATGGTTTGTGGCTTGCAATGATGGGGTTTATGCTGGCGCGCGGTTTGACGCTGGGTTTTTACAGTTGGCGCATCGAGAAATCCGGTGGTTTTGTGTCGGCATAAAACGGCGGCCATATAATGAATGCCCTTCAAGGATAACGCTTCATTTCCATGTCTGTTCTGATTTGTGGCTCGGTAGCCTACGACGTCCTCATGCGTTATGACGGACACTTCAATGAGGATATTCTGAGTGACAAAATGGAGCATCTGAATGTCTCGTTTCTGACCACGGACATGCGGCGCGAATTTGGAGGATGCGCGGGCAATATTGCCTACAACTTGGGACTCTTGGGAGTGAATGCTCATCCAATGGCAACCGTTGGCCAAGACTTTCGTGACTACGCGGAATGGATGAACCAGAATGAAGTCTCACGTTCGCGAATTATGTTGCTGGAAGATGAATTTACGCCTCAGGCCTACATCACAACAGACCGGGACGATAATCAGATCACGATTTTTCACCCTGGCGCTATGGCGCGCTGCCATGAACAAGCGGTGGATGCCGACGGAATTCAACTTGGCTTAATCTCGCCAGAGGGACGGGCCGGCATGATTGAGCATGCGCAACAGATGGCCGAGGCCGGGATTCCGTTTCTGTTTGATCCCGGACAGGGCATGCCGATGTTTCAAGAAGAGGAGTTTTTGACCTTTGTCGAACAAGCGACTTGGGCAGCCTTCAACGAGTATGAGGCGGGGATGATGGAAGTGCGCAGTGGCTTGAGTTTGGCGCAACTGACAGAGCGTCTGGAGGTAGTCATCGTCACGTACGGCGGAGCCGGGTCCGAGATTCATTCGGCCGGTGGCAAGGTGTTGCAAATTCCGGCAATCGAGGTGGTGCGAGACGTGGACCCGACTGGTTGCGGCGATGCCTACCGCGCAGGCTTGCTATATGGCATCTTGCACGATATGGATTGGGAGACTAGCGGTCGAATCGGATCTTTGATGGGGGCCAAAAAAGTCCAGCATTTGGGCGCGCAGAATCACACTTTGGACCGAGAGGTACTGGATGAAGAATTCAAGGATGCTTTCGGGTACTCTTTGCAATAGATCAATCAGTTAAGCTAATTATTTCCCAACCCTGAGATAGAGCATGTTCGTGCAATCTCGGGTCCGGGTCAACGGCAATTGCATGATCGACGAACTCCAGTAATGGACGGTCATTGAAGGAATCGGAATAGCCCCAGGTCTCCCCCAGATCAATCCCTTCTTGTTCAGCCCATGCAATGATTCGCTTCGGTTTGTCTTGGGCGAAGCATGGCCCGTCCAGTAATTCGCCAGTGTACCATCCGTCTTGGATTTCTGGGTAGGGCGCAATCAAGGTTGGAATTCCAAGAACTTCTACGATGGGCTCGGCAATGAAGGCATTGGTCGAGGTGATGACGATCTGGCGCATGCCTCGCGTACGATGCTCTGCGATGAGTTGTTCGGCACGTGAACGAATGGCTGGGCGAATGCGTTCTTCAAGAAATTTTTTGCGCAGGGATTGAAGGCGGTCGGAATCGATCTTTCCCAAGGGCTCCAACACGAATCGCAAATAGGCGCGTGGGTCCAGAGAGTTGTTCATGTAGTCGTCGTAGAACTTCTGGTTTTCGATTGCATAGGTTTCGGCGTCCACCTCTTTGGAGTCGACCATAAAGCGACCCCACTCATAGTCGCTGTCACAATCAATTAAGGTGTGATCAAGGTCGTAGAAAACGGTCGCATTCATGGAGAGAGAACTGAATTCAGAATAGTGTTGGGCGCAACACGGCCAACAAGATGATGGCAATCAGGAAGATCACCGGGATTTCATTGAACCAGCGAAACCAGATGTGGCTGCGTTGGTTTTCCTCTCTGGCGAATTGCCGAGTCAGGTGAATGCAGAAGGCATGGTAGGCGATCATTGCTCCCACTAAAACAAGTTTGAGTTGCATCCAGCCTGCGACTAACAAGTCTGGGCGATACGCCAGTGCCGCGAAACCAAATACTAATGTCAGTACGCCCCCGGGAGTGGCAATGCCCCAAAGCAATTTCCGTTCCATGGTTCGGAAGCGGGCGCGTCCAGGCTCGTCCTCGCACATTGCGTGATAGACGAACAGGCGGGGAAGATAAAACAGGCCCGCGAACCAAGTCACCATAAAGATGAGATGGAAGGCCTTGTACCAGAGCATCAAGAGAAATGTGGGTGCGTCGCGGCAATGTCTAGTTTACCGGTTTCGGGTAGTGCAAAAGCTCAATGTTTCAGGGAAACAATGCCGTACAATCTGTGACCAAGGCTAAGTACTGATCAGGCATGGATACTATCAGACTAGGTGTTGCTGTAACCGACCTCGATTGGTTTCGCTACCTCTACAAGCGACAGGAACGCAAAAAGCGAGAAGGGAAGCAAGGCTTGGATGAAGTCAATTTTTGGTGTCCTAGTGCTAAAAATTTTCGCAACCTACAACGTGGAGAATTTTTTCTTTTCAAACTCAGAGGTAGCGGCTGTAAGATTGTCGGGGGTGGAATTTTTCTTAAGTATTTCAAGTTGAGCTGTTCTCTTGCTTGGGACTGTTTCCGCAAGGCGAATGGAATGCCATCTGAGTTGGATCTACGCGAGAAAATACTAAGTCTCAAAGAAAAGGGAGGGAACCCGCCCCTAGTGGAGCAGGAAGATCTAGAGATTGGTTGTCGCATCCTAACTCAGCCAGTCTTTTGGGCTGAGCAAGACTGGTTTGACTGGCCAAAGTGGCCTGGCTATACAGGTTATAAAGGGTACAGTACTGCCGAAGATGAAGGTCGCGAACTTTGGAACATTTTTCTGGAGCGATACCGGGTAGGACATGAACTTCAGGGGCAACATGAAGAAGATCCTAGGTTTGGTTTTCCCCAGACCATAAGACCACGACTGGGGCAGGGTGCTTTTAGGCTTGTGGTGACTGATGCCTACCATAGGCGATGTGCTGTTACTGGAGAGCGAACGTTACCGGTGCTTGATGCGGCACACATTCGGCCGTACAAAAAAGGTGGCATACACAGTGAAGACAACGGGTTGCTGTTGAGGAAGGATGTTCACAAATTATTCGACGATGGCTACGTGACAGTGACTCC
>RKRZ01000028.1 GCA_007571105.1 Gammaproteobacteria bacterium | reverse complement strand
GATCAGAAATTCCGTGTAAAGACTTCGAAACGCTTCGGCGTATGTATCGTCAATCCGGGCGGCCATAACGTCAATCCCGTCCGCGACCCTTGTACACCGACGCCTCAGTCACGACGTAATCCATGTAGACATCGTGAGGCGCAACCAGAATCTCATCAAACAACTGCGATTCATAGCACAGGGACACCAGCGTGCAATCCGGACGGGCCCGCTCCAGCAGGCGGTCATAGTAGCCTTGCCCGTTGCCCATGCGCCCACCATCGCGGTCGAAGCCCACTCCAGGAACCATCACGAAATCCAGTTCCTCGGGTTCAACCTCCTTCTCCGGGTTTCCCCACATCTCCTTCGGCGGCTCCAGAATGTTCCACTTGCCGACCACCATCTCCTCGAGACTCTCCATATGCCACAAGCCCAGCTTGTTCTCTCCCCGCTCATCGACGGTGCAGTAGGGCACGATCACTTTTTTCTCGCCGCGGGCGACTTCTTCGAGCAGCTCCGGCTTGGTGCGGGTCTCCGAACGACAATCGATGTACCACATGATGACGTGGGCGTTCTGGTATTCCTCCAGCTCCATCAACTTGGCAACAGCCTGATGGCTGATTTCGTCCTTGTTTTCTTGGGCATTGCGGCGGTCGTACGCTTCCCGGCGCATTTTGCCCTTGCGCTCCATAATGGCGTCCAATTCTTCTTGCGACAAAGCCATAGACAACTCCTTGTAGGGTTGAAACAAATGAATGGGAAAATGTCGGGCAGAATTATATGGGATTCCCCATTCCGCTCGCAAATTTAATTTGTTCCGCCACATGCCGCGCCGTCTCCGGGGCGCACACAATTCCGTGGCGGTAATGTCCAGTATTGAAGTAAAGTCCGCGAATTTCCGGATGCGCTCCAAATGAAGGGCGGTGCGCAACACCGCGCGGGCGCAACCCTGCCCAATGTTCTGCAGGCTCATTGGGAAGGTCCGGATACCAGCGCCGCGCAAATTCCGCCAATTGCTCGCGCGCGTCTTCTGTCACCTGCGCATCGAAACCAGCGGCTTCGTTGGTCGCACCGACCAGAATCGTGCCATCCGAGCGCGCAACCAGATACCGTTCTCCCTCCAAAACTACCGGAAGCTCAGCTGTATCCATATCCCGCCACACAAGAATTTGTCCCCGGCGGGGTTCAATGATCGCGTCTTCCGGAATCGGTGGATGAATTGTCGAGCTCCATGCGCCTGCCGCCAAAACAACATGCTCCGCAGTCCACTCGCGGCTGCCGTCCGACACACCGAATGCCGCCGTACTTTCCGTCAGCACATGCCGCACATGCGCCCGCTCCCAGCAAACGCCCTGTTCCTGCAGATGCCCGCGCCAATATTGAACAAAAGCGGCAGGATTAATCTGCGCAATGTCCGGCAGCAGGACGGCATCTTGTGACGGCGGCGTCAATTGTGAGTATCGCTGCCTGAATTCCTGGGGCGACAGCACGTGATGCGTCAGGCCTTCATTCTGTGCCCAGCGGATCAGATTCGCCGCGTCTGCGCTGACCGACAAAAGTCCGCGGCACTCATAGCCGACTTTTGACTCTATCTGTGCGCAAAGTCCCGGATAAGCCGCCCGGCCCGCACGTGCCAAAGACTCCCAGACGCCTCCCTGCTGCCAATCCCGAATGCAGAACAGAATCCCTGCGGAGACCGGTGTGGCTGCGCCCGAATCCTCTGAATCCAGCACCCGAACCTCCAGCCCCGCACGCTGCAGCGCATGCGCGGTCAGCGTCCCGACAATGCCGCCTCCCACCACGCAGGCGACCATAAAAATTACTCGAGGCGTTCGGCTTTGAGAATGACGATGGGGGTCGTCGGCACGTCATTGTGCGGGCCATACGAGCCCGTCTCCACCGTCGCAATGGCATCCACCACCTCCATGCCTTCGGTGACTTTGCCGAAGACGGCATAGCCCCAACCCTGAGGGTTCTTCCCCCGATGGTCCAGGAAATCGTTATCCTTCAAATTGATAAAGAACTGCGCCGTCGCCGAATGCGGGTCCGACGTACGCGCCATCGCAATCGTGCCGCGCAGGTTTTTCAGGCCGTTATCCGCTTCGTTTTCGATCGGTTCACGGGTCTGAAGCTGCTGGAAATCGCGATCAAAACCGCCTCCCTGAATCATGAAGTCCGGAATGACGCGATGAAAAATCAGTCCGTCAAAAAACTTGTCGTCCACGTATTGCAAGAAATTCGCGGTGGTTACCGGGGCGTTGGTTGCATCCAGCTCCAGCGTAATGGACCCAGATGAGGTTGTGAACTGGATTCGAGGATTTGCGGCGTCTGCAGCCATGGTGATCCCTCCCAAAAGCAGCATCAAGCCGAGGACCCCTGCCCAATATTTTTGCCCAAACATGTTGCTGACTCTCCAAAAATAAAGGTTAAAAAATCCGCCTTATGCGCAGCGGAGCAATCACTTCACGGGCCTTGAAACACTCGTGCAACCAGGTCACTCAGCAGGGGCATGAATGGTGCCGGCGAGAGGAATCGAACCCCCGACCTACTGATTACGAAACAGTTGCTCTACCGACTGAGCTACACCGGCGCTTGAAGCAGGCGTCATTATACGGATGCACTCGAAACAAACACCCGAAAAACCAACTGGCGGACTCAAAAGATCAGGTGAAACAAGAATTCTTTCGGTAGGGCGCGGCTTTCCCTTCATTGCTCATGGCCCCAAAGACCTGAAACTACCGCCTTTCTGCCCGTATAATTAGCCGGACATGCCGTAACCCTTTGATTGGCAACTGCATGTAGTTCCTTTACTTCTTCCACAAATCATCTCACCGACTTCCGCCAACATCGCAACGGCATGGCCTTCGTCAAATTCCGTCCTGCACATCTGACCCGGCCCGGTTTTGTGGCCCTGCTGTGCCTGATCGCGGCTCCCGCTTTGGGCAATGAAGAAAAGAGTCCGTTGGCTCCTATCGAGCCCATTGATCCCAAACAGTGCGGGCCGACCTCCGCGGTTCCCTCTGCTTCCGCGACAAATCCAGGAGACATTGAAATCGAAGCCGATGAGATCGAAGTCGAAAACGGCCGCATGCAACTGCAGGGAGATGTTCGAATCCATCATGGCCCATGGCGCGTTGATGCGGACTCCGCACACGTCAAGGAAGAAGAAGAACGCGCAGAATTCAGCGGTGCCGTGCGAATGCAGGGCCAAGGCGTCCAGGTTGAAGCCGAGAGCGCCTCATTGCATTACGGCAACGACCAGGTGCAGGTGGAACAGGCCCGCTATCTCACTTCTGGCGGCGGACGCGGAACTGCAGAGCAGTTGAGTCATACCGGGGATGGCATCGTCGAAGCCCAGGGCGTCATGTACACCACCTGCGAACTGGAAAACCCGGGCTGGCACCTGTCCGCACAATCGGTTCGCGTCGATGCCAAGACGGCTCAAGGCCAGGCCCGTCATGCCGTCCTGAATCTCGGCGGCGTCCCGCTCATGTATTTGCCGTGGGTCGGATTCCCGGTCGGTGAGGAACGCCAAAGCGGCTGGCTGGTGCCCACCATCGGCTCTTCCACCGATTTGGGCTATTCTCTGGAGACCCCGTACTATCTCAATCTCGCGCCCCACTACGACGCCATCATGTCCGTGCGCTACATGGGACGTCGCGGGCTTCAGTTCCTGCCAAGCGGCCGTTACCGCACCCGTCATGGCGGAGGCTCGGCACGCATTGAATTTCTTGCCGATCAGAAAATGGACGATGAGCGTTACCTGTTGCACTGGCAGCATCACATGCAGCGCGGCAACTGGGAGGGACACGCAACTTACGGCAATGTGTCCGATTCCGAATATCTGGAAGATTATGAATCCGGCGTCACGGGCCTGTCGCGCACCCGTCTGCGGCAGGAAGGGCACCTGATTTTCCGCAACGAAAACTTACGCATTGCGGCGGCCGTCACCGGCTCCGACCCTCTGAAAGACAACATGGAGACCTGGGATCGCCTGCCGAGAATTCGTGCGCAGGGCTCGTGGTCCTGGCCAACGCTGGGCCTCCGGATTGAACCCCTCGTGGCCATAGATTCGTTCCAAGGGAACCTGATCGACGGAACGGACGTCATCGAAAAGACGGCCGCAGACATGGGTGTCGATCCTGAAAAAATGAAATGGGAGGTCACGCGCCGGATACTTGATGAAGAATTGATGCATGTGCCGGTAGAGGGGGAGCGCTATGACGCTGCCATTGCCGTCTCGCGCCCGATCTCCGGGCCGGGCTGGAACGTCACGACGCGCCTGGAATGGCGCCATACGAAATATCACCTGGACTACGCGGAAGGCCTAGTCGGCGAGGGGTCTCCAACCCGAACCCTGCCGACGCTGAGTCTGGACGCCCGCATGCGCCTGGAACGTCGCACGGATGACGGCGGTCTGCAAACCCTGGAGCCACACCTGTTTTATCTGAACCGACCTCATCGCGAACAAAGCCATCTGCCGCGCTTTGACACCCGCCGTCTGCAACCGGACTTCGACGCTGTGTTCCGCCACGCACAGCATTCCGGACTTGACCGCATGGACGCCGCCGATCAATTGGCCGTTGGAATTGGCACCCGCGTCTTTGATCCGGTCTCCAATTACCTGAAGTTCCAGGCTCAATTGGCGCGCGTGTGGTATTTCCGCGACCCGGGCATGGATGTCACCGAAGGCGACACGGCGCACTCTGCCTGGGCAGCGCAGGCGCGCTGGAAGCCAAATCCGCAATGGGGTCTCAGCACGTCCCTGCGTCATGACCCGAATCGCGCAGGCTCCGACACGGTATGGGTGTCCCATCAAATCGACTGGCGCGGCGGCGCAGATCAGCGCCTGCAGTTGCGTTACACCCGCCGAACTGCCGATTACGAACAGGCCAGCGGCCATGTGCTGCTGCCCCTGGGCGATCAATGGACTTTGGCTGCGCGCTATCACTACGACATGCGAAACAGCCGCGGACTGGAGCAAATGGTGGCGCTTGAGCATGAAGGCTGCTGCCTGACCGTCGGCATTGGCGCATGGCGGGTCCGGCGCGATTCCGGCACGCTTGACGAAGACTACGAAAACCGCATTCTCTTCCAGATTCGCTTCCATGGCCTGGCCGGCTTCGGTGAGGACCTGCCCGGCCGTCTGCGCCGTGAGTTGGATGGCGAACCCGCATGGAAGTATTGATCTCGATTCGCCGCTTTCTGTGCGTAATCCTGCTGGGCCTCAGCGCCGCCCAGGCTCAGGAGATGCTCGATCAGGTGATCGTCATCGTCGAGGATGACGTCATCACCGCTGCAGAACTGGATCAGCGACTGCGCATCATTGCCCAACAGATTCAGCAAACCGACACACCGCTGCCGCCGATTGATCAATTACGGCGCCAGGTCCTCGAGCACATGGTGCTGTCGCTGCTGCAGATTCAACAGGCGGAGAGAATCGGGATTGGCATCTCTCCAAAGGAATTGATGGATGAAATCAATACCCTGGCCCAGCGCAATCAGTTGTCAATCGAGGACTTTCAGCGCCAGGTTGAACGCACCGGCATCAAGTTTCCGCATTTTGTCCGTTACATTCGCGACCAGATGCTGACACAGCGCGTGCAACGCTCGGAATCCCGCCGACTGGTTCGCGTCACCGAAGAGGAAATTGAAAACTTCCTGCGCCTGCATGCCGATCTTCTGCAGTCGGAGGCGCGTTACCACCTGGGGCATATCCTGATCGCCCTGCCAGAAAACGCCGGGCCCGCACAAGCGCGCGAAGCACAGGCGCGGACGGAGCGATTGCGTGAGCGCATTCTTGGCGGCGAGAATTTCGCAAGCGTCGCGCTCACCGAGTCCGATGGGCGCAATGCCTTGAAAGGCGGCGATCTGGGATGGCGCAAAACCGCTGCCTTGCCCGCAATCGCCGCGCAGATTATCCCGAGCATGGCGCCCGGTGAACTCACAGAGGTTCTGAAAAGCGCCAGCGGGTTTCACTTGTTCAAACTGATTGATCAGGAAAGCGGCGAGCAGATCATGGTCCACCAGACCCTCTCCCGGCACATCCTGCTGCGCACGCACGCCATGGTGGACGAAGCGGAAGCAAAAGCGCGTCTGTACGAACTCAAGCAACGCATTGAGGTCGGCGGGGAAGACTTTGCAGAGCTGGCGCAATCGCATTCAGACGACACCGCATCAGCGGTCGATGGCGGCGATCTGGGATGGCGCTCTCCAGGAGAATTGGACCCATTGTTCGAGGAACAGATGGATCGCCTGCAGCCGAATGAGGTCAGCGATCCTTTCCAAAGCAGTTTTGGCTGGCACATCGTGCAGGTGCTGGACCGCCGGAAGGTGGATGAGACGCAACAGACACTGCGCCAACGCGCACTGAATTACCTGGCCAACTCGCGCGTTAATGAGGAAGTGGAAGTCTGGCTGCAGCGCCTGCTGGAAAATTCATACGTCCAGTACCTCACTGCCGATGCCTCGGATGCCTGAGGCGCACATCGCCATCACCGCCGGGGAGCCCGGCGGCATTGGCCCGGATCTGATTACTTTGCTCAGCGAGCGGAAATGGCCGGCTCGCTGCGTTGTCTTCGCCGACCCCGCACTGCTTACACGCCGCGCCGATTCCCTGGGCCGCTCCTTGCAGTGGGTTCCGTTTGACGCGCATAGCGACGCACCGCCTCCCGGAGCACTGGAGATCTGGCCGATTGCGATGCCTCATGCCGAGCAGACGGGTTATGCCGACCCCGCACTCGCCCCTTATGTGCTCGAATGCATCCATGCCGCCGGACAGGCTTGCCTGGATGGCCCCATAGACGCCCTAGTCACCGGCCCAGTGCAGAAAAGCTCTCTGCTGGACGCCGGCATCCGGTTTCAAGGGCATACCGAGTTTCTGGCAGAGCAGGCTGGAGTCGATTCGCTCATGCTGTTGATTGCGCAAACCCTTCGGGTCGCCTTGGCAACCACGCATCTGCCGCTCTCGGAAGTCCCCGGGCAATTGCGCACAGACCGATTGATCCGCTCACTGGAACTCCTGATTGATGGGCTGCGTCACCATTTCGCCATTGCCTGTCCGCATATCCGCGTGCTGGGGCTCAATCCGCACGCCGGTGAGGGAGGGCATCTGGGTCAGGAGGAACGCACGATTATTGCGCCGGCCATAGAGCACTTTCAATCCCGAAACTGCCATCTCGAAGGCCCAGTGTCTGCGGATACCGCATTCGTGGAGCGCGACGGGGTGGATGCGTTTCTGGCCATGTACCACGACCAGGGCCTGCCGGTGCTCAAAACGCTCGGGTTTTCGCAATCCGTCAACGTCACGCTGGGTCTGCCCTATGTGCGCACTTCCGTCGACCACGGGACCGCACTCGATCGCGCGGGAACCGGACAAGCTAACCCTGGCAGCCTGTTTGCCGCCATTGACAGCGCCATCGAACAGGTCCAGGCGACTCGAGAAGCTCGGGCGGCCGCATGAACGCCCTGCCCGCCGAGTTTCTGGAGGACTGGGCGGATCGAGAACCCCTAGCCGCATTGTCAACTGTTGATTCAAACGGGACTCCCAACGTGATCTGGGTGTTGTGCCTGCACCTGATTCCGGAAAATGCCTGTCTGATGATCGCCGACAATGCCATGGACAAGACCCGCAGCAATCTGGAAGCGGGCAGTCCGGGTGCTTTGGTGATGCTGGCGCTGCCCCGTCGTGCCTGGCAACTGAAAGGGAAACTGAGTTACTACTCCGAGGGAGCGCTGTTCGACGACATGAAGCACGGATGGCTGGATTCCTCTTTTCCGGGCCGCGGCGTTGTGCGTATGGAACTGCAGGAACTCTGGCAAGGCGCAGAACTGCTCTGGCAGCGCGACGAGCGCGAATGACCCGTGCGCGGCCCCGGCTGGGCCAACATTTCCTGATTGACGAACAAAGTGTCGAAGACATCATCGCCACTATTGAGCCCTGCGCATTTCTGGTCGAAATCGGCCCGGGACGTGGCGCGCTCAGCGCACGATTGGCGCAATGTGCAGATCAGCTGCTTGCAATCGAAAAAGACCCTGAGCTTGCTCGAGCACTGCAACAAAACTTCGCGCATGAGCCCCATGTGACGATCCGGTGCGCAGACGCGCTTGAAGTAGACCTGCGTGAGTCTCCCAAAGGCTTGCAACTGGTCGGCAACCTTCCCTACAACATCGCCACCGCCCTGCTGCAGCACTGGCTGCAGGTGCGCACGCACGTGGCTCATTTCACCGTTATGGTGCAGCGTGAAGTAGCGCAACGCCTGTTGGCCCAACCGGGAGATTCAAGCCGGGGCCAATTGTCTGTCATCACGCAACTGTGCATGGAGGGACAGGCGATTCGGGATGCCGCACCGGAATGTTTTGATCCGCCGCCAAAAGTCATGTCGACCGTTCTGCGGCTGACCCCGCGTGCCGAACTGCCAATTCCGGAGTCGGCCGTGTTCGGAGATTTTCACCGACTGGTGCAAAGCGCCTTTGCAGCACGACGCAAAACCTTGCGAAACAATCTCCCCGATCTTCCCGCGACTCTATGGGAACATCTTGAAATTGATGCGGGAAGACGCGCAGAGACCTTGTCACAAGCGGAATGGATCCGCCTGTTTCATGCCGCCCAAAACCTCGCACAGGAACAGGGCTAAGACATGCCAAACGGTATAATTGACTCAGGCGGAAGCGAGAAATCAGGATGAGTGCAGAGCCAGATCACAGTATTGATATTCAGATAGAGACTCGCTATCTTCCCGAGCAATCGGACCCCGAAGATGATCGGTACGTCTTCGCCTACACCATTACCATTACCAACAACGGCACGCTATCGGCACGACTGGTCAGCCGGCACTGGATCATCCTCGATGGTGCAGATAACCGGCAGGAAGTCCACGGCGAAGGTGTGGTGGGACAACAGCCTCATCTGGAGCCCGGCGAAGTCTTTCGCTATACCTCCGGGACCGTGCTGCAAACCCCTGTCGGGTCCATGCACGGCAGCTATCGGATGCTGCGCGAGGACGGCGAATGCTTTGACGCGCAAATTCCGGCCTTCACTCTGGCGACTCCAAACTCTTTGCACTAACGGGCCTATGGCGATCTTCGCAGTGGGCGACATCCAAGGATGTCTTGGGAGCCTGCGCACGGCCTTGGATCAGGCCGGATTCAAGCCCCGCTCGGACATTC
The DNA here is from genome assembly GCA_007571105.1 of Gammaproteobacteria bacterium. Classification (GTDB taxonomy): domain Bacteria; phylum Pseudomonadota; class Gammaproteobacteria; order Poriferisulfidales; family Poriferisulfidaceae; genus Poriferisulfidus. The sequence continues at coordinate 1,785 of RKRZ01000028.1, read as the reverse complement.
TGTGGTGCGTCGGAGATCTGATTAATCGCGGGCCTCAATCTCTCGATACCTTGCGTTTCATCCAGGACTTGGACAATCGCGCCATCTGCGTGCTCGGCAACCATGACATCACTCTGCTCGCACTTGCAGCCGGCGCCCCGGTGCGCACAAACCACCAACTGCAGGAAGTGCTGGACGCACCGGATTTGGACGCACATATTCACTGGCTCCGCCACCGCCCGGTGCTGCATTACGACGCCGAATTGAAGACGATAATGGTGCATGCAGGCATCTTTCCGCAATGGAGCCCGGCACAAGCGCAGACTTATGCCGAAGAGCTGCAGGATTTTTTGCGTAAGGATAACTGGGCCCAGAATATCTACCGCCTCTATGGTTCGCGGCCGCGGCGCTGGAAGAAATCACGCCAGGGCTTCAAGCGCATACGCTTTATTTCCAACAGTTTCACCCGGATGCGCTACATCGACGACAAGGGACGATTGGACCTGGATTGCAAGCAGGCTCCGCAAAAATGCCCCGAGGGTTTGACGCCCTGGTTTGAAGTCTCCGAACGGAAAACCCGCAATATCCGAATTGTGTTCGGCCACTGGGCCACGCTGGGGTTGCATGCCGGCGACAATGTCTGGGGGCTGGATTCAGGGTGCGTCTGGGGTGGAAAGATGACGCTGCTGCGTGTTGATGTCAAAAAACCTCAACTCTTCCAGGTCTCCTGCAAGCGGCAGGCCCAAATCCGCTGATTTCGCCAACTTAACGGCGACGCTCAAATTCCTGCATCCGAAACGAATGCGGGTGCCGCGCATCCGCTTCCTGGCGCTGCTCGGCAACCAAATCGAATGGCGACAAATCCGGAAGCGAAAATACCGTATCACCGGGCACTTCGGCTTCCACTCGGGTCAGATAGATGCGGTCGCAATCCGGCAGGAAATGCTCAAATAGAGACACGCCTCCGATCACCACCATCTCCGGCTCTTGCGCGCACAGGCGCACCCCCTCCCCTGGAGTGCTCACGCACTCGCAGTTGCCCGTCTGTGGCGTGCGGGTGATCACAATGCAGCGCCGCCGCGGCAAAGAGCCCGGCAGCGATTCCCAAGTCCGTCGTCCCATCAAAATGGGCTTATCCAAAGTCAGGCGGCGAAAGTTTTTCAGGTCTTCCGGCAAATGCCATGGGAGCTTTCCGTCTCGCCCAATGACGCCATTCTCTGCGATGGCCAGAAGAACCGAAATAATCACACTGCCACCGGAGCCGCAATATGCGGATGGGATTGATAATTCAGCAACTCAAAATCTTCGTAAGTGAACCCGAACAGATCCGTCACTTCGGGGTTCAGGCACAGCGTCGGAAGAGCATAGGGCTCGCGCTGCAATTGCAGGCGCGCCTGCTCCAGATGATTCTTATACAGGTGCAAATCGCCGAACGTATGCACAAATTCTCCGGGCTTCAACCCGCAAACCTGCGCCATCATCAAAGTCAACAGGGCATAGGATGCGATGTTGAACGGCACGCCAAGAAACAGGTCCGCACTTCGCTGATAGAGCTGGCAAGATAGCCGGCCTTGCGCCACATTGAACTGAAACAGCAGGTGGCATGGGGCCAATGCCATTCGGTCAAGATCGGAGACATTCCATGCGCTGACGATGTGACGACGCGAATATGGCTGTTCCGCAAGACCTTGAAGCAGCGTTTTGATCTGGTCGTGCGCACTCCCATCCGCTCCCGCCCAACTGCGCCATTGCGCCCCATAAACCGGGCCGAGTTCGCCATTCTCATCCGCCCACTCGTCCCAGATG
>RKRZ01000159.1 GCA_007571105.1 Gammaproteobacteria bacterium | reverse complement strand
GTCCGGATTGAGCGCGAGGCCTGGATGGTTTCCGGCAAGATCAAGTTCGGCGGCCCGGTGGACTTCCGCTTCTCCTACATGGATGCGGATGATCTGGAAATCTCCTGTAGCGTGTGCATGGGCGATTGGCAAGAAAGTGCAGCGGATGCCTGGAACGTCGGCATGTTCTACACCATGCCGGCCGGCACGGAATTGCGGGTGACCTACTCCGAAGTCAGCAATGATGCAAACGGGACCTACGGCCAGGGGATTTCCGGAACGGGCCTTGGTGCAAAAGGTGGTGCAGAAATCGAAATGGTCGCGTTGGGCATCGTACATTGGTTTGACTGATTCGGTTCGCTGAATCATTTCGAATAAAACAGGCGCCCTTTGGGGCGCCTGTTTTTTAGCTTCCTCAGAAAACAGATAGGTATGCTGTTCTTCAGAACAGGCGGCGGATTGAGAGTTCAACCCGAGTTCGACTATACTCAGAAAGCACAATATTCGAATGTTGCCGTTGCAGAGAGATGGTCAATGCTGGCGAAAACCCTTTGTGATGCAGTCTTTGGTTGTACAGAGTCACACGTGTGTCCTGCAACCTATCTTTTCGTGAATCAGGTGATAACAAAAAATTGGGCCGATCGTAATCTGTGAAGTGCCAATCATGCGATAATTCCACGCCGAACCCGGAAATGCCCAGCAAGCTCAGGTGCTCTGCCCGAAATTCCACCCCGCCCCACCAAGTTTCATAACGTTGATAAGCATGATCGGGCCGTAGCCGAACCCAACCGCCACGTGCTCCCAAGACCCAACGGGGGGAGAGTGAATATAAAACTCGCATGTCTGCGTTCCAGCGTGGAGCACTGCCTTGTCCTTCCTGCTGATATCGCAACTCCATGCGTTCCAGGTTTCCCCCGACCCAAGTTCTTCGCCCCAAGTACCAGCCATTCTCTATGCGAAGACCTGCCCCCTTACTGTAGATTTTCCCTCCAAACCATCTTTGGGAGACTTTGGCGAGCACACTGACGTTGCCGTGCTGGAATAACAGCCGAGGCCCGCTGTACAGATTCAGATTCATGTCGTCAAATTCATGCCCTCCGTATTCACGCATATGCAGCCTTCCCCCGAATAGCCACCGCTCGGCAACAGTGCCGAATAACTTCCATTGCAATGGATGCCAGTATTCCTCCGAAGCAGAGAGCAACACGCCAATTCCGGAGGTTTCCCTCGATTCTTCTCCCAAGCTGAAAGGTAGCCTTCCGAACGGAGTGGCGATATTGACTATGCGTGACTGCGTAGCCGAGTTGATGTTGGTATCCGGGGCCAGTGCCAGCGAAAAATATCCATTGAACCGCTTGCGCGCTTGGATTGGCCGAAGAAACCGGTTGATGTTAACAATTACCCCTCGCGGAACTTCTCCTGCCAACACTTGCCGGAAATGATACGCCGCACTATCGCAATCATCTCCCAGGAAATGAGCCCACAAATCTGTTGGAGGTTCGGCGCAACGACCTCGCTGAAATAATGCTCGCGCGAGTTCCAAACGAGGGCGGCTCAACTCGGGATGATCATAGAGAAGTTTTCTAAATTGGCTTATAGCTTCTTCTAGCAGGATGTCTTGTTTGGCCTGACTGCGCGACTGATTGGCAGCCGATATAGCGGCCATGCCATGTTGAAACCTGATCTGCTGGTTTTCTGATTGGCCCTCTGGCAAGGAGCGCAAAATTGCTAGTGCCTCAAGAAATCTTCCGGAGCGCATCAACCCCTCCGTGCGTTCGATAGCCTGATCAGGTTCTACTCGCGGTCTGGTTGGTTCGGTTGCCGATACTAGGGAGGACGCACATATCACCATTGCGGCTAGTAAAACGCGCAAATGATACGGCCATCGACACCAGCACATGGCAGGACCGACCACTAGTCGTCAGATCGTGAAGTGAGTACGGAAGGGAAGGAAAGGGCGGGATTGCTCCCGCCCTTGAGATTTATTGTTGTAGGGGAAGCCCAAATGTTCCAACCCAAGAGCCGAAAGCGGTTTCGTGGGTATACACCCCTCCATGCGTTCCTAAAATCGCACGAGGAACCCCATCAATCAAGATGTTAGAGAAGCGTCCGGCAAGACTGCCTTCCTGCGTAAGAATTGGATTCTCGGAGTTCGACAACGTCACTTCAAAGGTTTGAAAAGAACCATCCGGATTAATGGTCGCTGTTGCTTCAAATTGATAGTCTGTCTCAATGTCCGAGAAGAAATAAAATGACCCATCCGGGCTGACTGCGTTTCCATATACGCGCGACTTGGTGTCGCCGCAGCTAATGCACGCGGACAATGAGCTATTAGCGAAATCGACAGTAGCAGTCATGTCTCCGACTCCTTGGCCTATTTCTACAACTCCCGCATACTGATCTCCCTCAAGGTATTCATGGTGGAATACCCATTGCGCTTCACCTGCGTATGTCGCCTCTCCAGTGCTCGGCAGCGTGGGAGGATTGTCATCGGCAATTTCAGGTCCATCAACGAAGGCGCCAACCTCAAACTCCGCCCCCGAGAAATGCGGATCATCTCCCTCCGAACGGATCCAATAGCCCCAGGTCAGGTAGTCTGCTGTCGGGTCGGCGCTATCTGAGGATACGGCGATATAGTCCGCATGGTAGGAATCTTCGCTTGAGCGGGCATGGTAGAAACGTTGTCCTTGGTCATGCGTGGCCGGGGCCCATCTGTCCAAGTCAGCAGCAGCGAAAGGCCCATGGATATAGGGCGTATTATTTTCTGTGCCGTACTCGAATGACGTGCCATCAGCCTGCGTTACCGTTATAAGGATGTGTTCTCCATCGAATGTGCCAGTGGCGGAATCCGTTGTGATTCCATCCGCATCAATGTTGGACGATTGCGTGACACTTCCGAATTTTGCTTCAGCCGTTGCCGCTCTTCCTATTTCAGTCCCCGTGTTGTCAGGGTTAATTCCCAAATTATTGCCCTCTGGAGTACTGATTTCGTTAGCCGCATCACTGTATTCCTCAGGCACACTGGCAGCTGCGGGAGTTGCTACGGGGGGGGAGGGGCATTTCGGTGTCGGCTACTTGCGCAACACCTCCACCCCCTCCTCCACCGCCACAGGCAGTAAGAGAAAGGCAAAATCCGAGTGCCAGAAGAGGGCGAATATCTGTAGAGTTAATCATAATCAAAATAAAGTGGTTTTGAGCACACTCAGTGTGCTATTTATTAAAAGGTTTGCTTTGGAAAACTGGCACCCGAAGGGTGCCAGTT
>RKRZ01000110.1 GCA_007571105.1 Gammaproteobacteria bacterium | reverse complement strand
GTGCAAAATCGCCTCCCTTGAATAACAGCGGGTAGCCAGTGATGTCTGCAAGCGCATAATCCAGACAATCTCCGAAATTCAATGCCCCCGGATGATTTCCTTTACCGAAACGTCGCCATGCATTCCGTGCGGACGTTACGTGTGCCACTGTAACTGGCACCAATTCAATAGACGCCTCATTGATCAACCGATCAAGTTCATATCCTACCGCCGAGCCTCCCCGGCTTTCCACCACCATCGTTGCTTCAAGCAGGCTGATGACCGACATGCGACGTGGCCAGTTTGACGCGATAGCATCTTCATAGCGCTTTGAGTCTTCTTCGCCAAACAAGATGGCCAGCACTGCCGAAGTGTCAATGATCACTTGGGCAACCCATGTTCATCGTAGAGAAAATCGCCATGTTCCACCGCTGAAGGCCCAGGGGTGAGAAGACTGGCGCATCGCTGTCCAATCATGTGTAGTTTACGTGCTAACAGGTCTGCATCACGTCGATTTCGTTCCCGCTCAAGGCGTTCGCGCAATGCAACCGTGATCGCAGCAGTTTTAGCCTCACCTGTCAACTTCGCCAATTCATCTACAAGCTGACAGGTCTGGGCATTTTTGATATTGAGAGCCATTGTTTGTTGATGGGTAGAAAAGTACCATACTATTCTACCATTATTACTACCCGCTTTTGCCTTCTTCCTGATTCGGATACTTCTGGTCACCACAAATTTCGACCTGAAAACTCACATACATCACTGCAAAATGTTTCTGAGTTCATGCACGATTCTGGTCATACACCACAGGATTGGCAAAGGCGAGACGCTTTTGCATGACTTCAATTGCTTCTCTATTGCAGTCAACCAATACCGCATGGCGATCAGCCCGCACGGCGGCTTCTCCTGTCGTGCCGCTACCGGCAAAAAAATCCAGCACCCAGTCCCCCGGATTGGAATGCACCCGCACGATACGATTGAGAATCGCCAAAGGTTTTTGGGTCGGGTAGCCGGTTTTCTCTTTCCCTGTCGGACTGACAATCGTCTGCCACCAGGTGTCGGTCGGAGTTTTGCCCCGAACCGCTTTCTTCGGTCCCACCAACTTGGGCGCCATATAAGGAATGCGGTCAATATCGTCGTATCGATAAATGTAGTTCTTCGGATCCCGGGCGTACCAGAGAATGTTGTCGTGTTTGGGTGACCAGCGCTTTTGGGTGCGCCCTCCGTAGTCATAGGCCCAGATGATTTCGTTCAGAAAACATTCCCGACCAAAGATCTGGTCGAGCAGAACCTTGCAATAGTGCACTTCTCGATAATCCACATGCAGAAACAGAGAGCCGTTCGGCGCCAGCAATCTCCGGGCTTCCTCAAGCCGGGGCTGCAGAAACTCCAGATAGTCCGTCCAAGTATCTGAGAACTCCAGGCTGCCCAATTTCGTCGTCCGATACCGCCTCCCCTGGAATCCGACGCGGTCGCCGCCACCGTCACGGGAGGTTTTTATTTGGGTGCGAACTTGCTTTTTTTTCGTATTGAACGGAGGGTCGATATAGATCAACTGGAACTTTTCCGACTCAAATCCGCGCATCAACGCAAGGTTATCTCCGGCGTAAATCTCCAGCGAAGGCATCAAAAAACTCAGCGGCTGCGAATTGAAGGACTACTTTATTCCATCAGATTGATTGCCACGCCTTGCTCCCGCAAATGGTCCGCGCGTTTTTGCAGATACCGCTGAAAGTTCTCCTGCTCCCGCCAGGACCCGGATGCGACATAGTCCAGAATCGACTGCACGTGAAAGGCCCTGATGTGTCCTTCATTGCGAATGACTTCAGTGTCTCCGTCGAACAGCACCTGAGTTGGAACGACTTGAACGCCTAATTCCACCGCCCAGTCCAAAGCATTGTGCTTCTTGCCGGCTGGCGTCACCAGCGATTGCTTTTCACGGATGTCCAAAACCGCAACCTCGAAGGATTCCAGCAATTTTCGCGTTTCCTCCCGCCGCAAAATATCCTCATGCAACTCATCGCAAGCGAGGCATTCCTGTTGCTCAAACAACACCAGCACCAGCTTGTCCCGTGCAGATAGATCAAACGGCGGACCCTCGATGGTCGCGCTATCTGAATGAAGCCTGCCGCTGCCGGCGCGCATCTCCTGTGTTTGGAAGAATTCAACGAAGCGCTCGTTTGCATAGCGTTTCTCAGCAATAAACCGCATCGCGGCACGGAATTTGGGCGGGGGATAGTAGCCATTGATCCGAAAAGCTACAGAACCATCCGGCGCATACGTAATCAGGGTGGGCGTGAACATCACTCCGATTTTCATGGCAAAGTCCCGTTCCGCTAATGCCTCTCCGTCCACGTCGATGACTTCCAATGCGCCAAAAATGTTGATCGCCACCAAATCCAGATGCGTCTTTGCATACTCGGCAATATCGTGCTGACCCAGATCGTTTTCGATGAACATCTTGCAGTACGGACAACCGTCCTGATAGAAGTAAAGCATCAAATGGCGATCTTCCTCGCTCGCCTCCTCAATATCCTCCGCAATATCCAGAAACGATTGCTTGAACCAGTCAGGATGAGGCACATAACCCGGGTTGGTCATATCTCCGGGCAAAGCCGCGCCCTCCTCCGATGCCGCAATATCGAGGGCATAGCCCCCAAGCAGACTGCCGGCGAAAACCAGTGCAAGCACGCGCTTCATAGGGTTACCTACTCCTCAAACTCCAGATCTTCCGCAACCGCATCAATGCCGGCCTGCGCGCACTCTTCATCTATTTCCCCAGTTGCGCCAGAGACCCCGACGCCGCCATAGAACTGCCCGCCGACCTCAATGGACAAGCCACCGCGCATGCGGGCCATCTTGCGATGCGCCTTGGCGATAGATTTGGGAACTTCTGAACTGGGCATCCGCATATTGGCTGCAGTGAATGCTTTTTTCTTGGCGATTTTCAGCGTGACGGGAGAAGCGAGCGCATAGCGCAACATCGCCTGAGGCCGAGCGTCTCGACTCACCACGACGGCCGTGACTTGATAGCCCTCGCCCTCACAATGCTCAAGCGCAGCCTGCGCAATCTTCTGCGCAACATCCACCGTCATCAACTTGACGGATACAGTGGTCGAAGCAACTGCAGAACCTGAAAACATCAGGAGAAGAAAAGAGAAAAAAACGTGTTTCATAAAACCTCCGGGAATGTGGATTCAACGTATTAAGCGCTCTCACCTGCTTTTGACTGGAAGCCCCCCATTTAGTTCACGCAATTCCAGGG
>RKRZ01000151.1 GCA_007571105.1 Gammaproteobacteria bacterium | reverse complement strand
CCCAATGGGTGAAGTTTTTGGCGATCTCTATTTTAGCGGAAACCCCCTGAAATAAGGCCAACCGGGGCTTTCCTTAGCACTTTTGTTCGGAGATCGGGGTATAGTTCCCTTTGATTCACATGCCTGATTGGACCGTATACCGTGAAATAGATGGCATCAGGGTCTTTCATGTGGACCTGCAAGCGGATGCTGCGCGCGAGGAGCATGCGCTTGAATGGCTGAGTGATTCCGAACAAGCGCAAGCGATGCGCTATCGAAACGAGAAATCCCGTCGCCATTATGCATTGACTCAGGCTGCAGTCCGTGCCATTATTTGCGAACGATTGAAATGCCGCAATGATTCTCTGTCTTTTGAGAAGCAATCCCACGGAAAACCTCACGCACTACTTGAAGGTTCCCCTGCCCCCATCAGTTTCAACATAACCCACAGTGGGACGCACGGCTTGATTGCTATCGCCTCAGAAATCCAGTTGGGTGTAGACCTGGAAATTTATTCAACCCGCCGCAACCTGGAAGGCTTGAGCAAAAGAGTTTTTGGCGCGGAGGAAAGAGCTGCATTCGCAGTGCTTCCCAAAGATGAGCGAATCCGCCTGTTTTATCGCATCTGGACTATGAAAGAGGCCTTGCTCAAAGCCTTGGACACCGGCCTTTCTCTAAACCCTGCGAAATTCCAGATTCCCCTTGAGATGTTGGAGGAGGCAATCGACTCCGGGGCTCTCCGGTTTCCTCATGATCCAACCGATAAGTGGAAACTCAAAAGTATGTGTGAGGACCGCTTTGCAGCTGCATTGGCCTGGAAGGCTCCACCCAAATGACGAGTCTGTCCAGTCTTGTCTGAAATCAGTCATGCAAGGCCGCCTGCAACCGTTCCAGAGTCGCTTCTTTCCCAAGCAGCAATAGCGTGTCCTCAATTGACGGTGAGACAGAACTACCCGTCACGGCTACTCGTAAAGGCTGCGCCACAACTCTAGGCTTGACTTCGAGTCGTTCAATGGTCGTTTGGAGCCAAGAGTGAATCGATTCTCGGGTCCAGTCGATAGCCATCAATTCAGGAATTAATTCCTGAAGCAATTCTTGAGTCTCTGGCGTCATGAATTTGCTCCACGCTTTCTCGTCGCGCTGTGGCGCGTCTTCCAACAACCACGTGCTTTGCGCCGCAGCCTCGCGGACTGTACGGCATCGTGCCTGCTGAACTTCCAGCAATGTCGCACGCGTCGTCTCGTCAAGCGTCTCTGTCGTAAGCCCCAAACGATCGCAGTGCCACAAAAACTCACTGTCAAATTCTTCACTGGAAACACGGCTCATCTGCTGCTGATTGACCCACAGAAGTTTTTTGGGATCAATGCGACTCGCCGCAGGGTTCAGTCCATCCAGGTCAAACAGGCGCACTAGGTCTTCCGCGGAAAACAATTCATCGTCTCCATGTGCCCAGCCCATGCGAGCCAACCCGTTGACCAATGCAGTTGGTAGAAAGCCTTCTTCCCGGTAATTCAAAACGTCTGCGGCCTGCGCACGTTTGGACATTTTTCGCCCATGCTCATCCAGAATCATCGGGAGATGGGTGTAACTGGGTATGTTTGCCCCCAATGCCATCAAAATATGAACCTGTCGCGGCGTATTGTTGAGGTGATCATCCCCGCGAATGATGTGTGTGATGTGAGTCTCTCGATCATCAGCTACAACAGCGAGATGATAGGTTGCTCCCCCACCGCGTCGCGCAATAATCAGATCGTCCAGTTCTGCATTGTCGAAACAAATTTCCCCCTTGAGGGTGTCTGAGATTCGGAGTTCCCCTTCAAGCGGCGTGCAGAAGCGCACGACCGTTTGTTCAGATGCTTTTAGTTCCCGGTCTCGACAACGACGATCATAACGAGGCTTTTCTCCTGCCGCCTGTTGCGATTCACGCAGTTGTGTTAGACGTTCAGTCGAACAGTCACAGTGATAGGCATGGCCGGAGTCCAATAGTTGCCAAATAACTTCTCGATAGTGCTCTTCGCGTTGCGATTGATGCATCACTTCGCCATCCCAATCCAGGCCTATCCAGCGCAAGGAAGCAAGGATTTGCTCGCTGTGCTCTTTCCGGGAGCGTTCGCGGTCGGTGTCTTCGAGACGCAGGATAAATTCTCCGCCATGATGCCGTGCGAATAACCAGTTGAATAATGCCGTACGTGCCCCACCCAAGTGGAGTGCTCCCGTCGGGCTGGGAGCAAAACGGGTCCGAACAGTCATGATTTGAGACTAACGCGGATGGAAGTTTCTAACGGTGCGCTCATCTTACCGTGTGACTCTCTGAGTTGAACAGATGCAGGCCTGATAGACTATTACCAACCGACCTATAGAGAGCTATGAAGAAACGAAAAGATAAACAAGTCAACCCGATGTTGAATCCTCCACATTTGGGAGAGTTAATTCACGAAAGCATGGATGCGATTGGCTGGAATGTAACTGAAACAGCAACACGCTTGAGTTGTGGGCGTGGGACACTCTCCCGTGTTCTGAATGGCAAAACGGGGGTGTCTGCAAAGATGGCGTTGGCACTGGAAGGTATCGGTTGGGGAATGCGGATCACTGGATGCGGATGCAGGTAAGTTATGAATTAGCGCAAGCACGCAGGAAACGAATTGCCGAGGGTTGTCTCCCCTCCACATAAACGGCGCACACTAGTTATTTTCCCGAGTCTGCTGCGGCATAGAAATTGTGCGGCAATCAGTACAATACCGGCATGGCAGACAGCGCTGCATCCGACCATGATTCGGGCATGCGGCACTTCGTGGTTTCATGTTTCTCGACACGTATCAAACCCAGATTGACCAACGCCAGTTTGTTTCCGATCCGGTTCAACAAAACGCGGCTCAAGAATTCCAACGGGTCTACGACCACCTGACCCGAACCACCCGTACACCTGCCGTCATTCGAGAACAATTGCAGCGCTTCAGGCGTGCCCGAAGCAATGGCGACAACTCCGGATTGTGGCTGTGGGGTTCCGTGGGTAGCGGCAAGACTTACATGATGGACCTGTTCTTCAACGCTCTGCCCTTGAAGCAAAAACGCCGCATGCATTTTCACCGCTTCATGCGCCATGTTCACCACAAACTCAAAGCCATCCCTGACAAGCAAAATCCACTTGAACTGATTTCCGCGCATTTCGCAAAGCGTTATCGCATCCTTTGCGTGGATGAATTCTTTGTGTTGGACGTCACGGACGCAATGCTCTTGGCCGGGCTTTTGGATGGATTATTCCGACGCGGTGTTACGCTGGTCGCAACTTCTAATACCCACCCGGACAATTTGTATGAAGGCGGACTGCAACGGGAACGCTTCATGCCTGCCATCGACTTGATCAAGCAACATATGAGCATCTTTGAACTGAGTGCAGCCTGTGATTATCGGCTGCATCATCTGACTCAGACTCAAACCTATACATTGAATTCAGATAATTACGCGGATGAAACTCTTGATGCCTATTTCCGTCATCTTGCTTCCAGCATCATTGAAGAAGATTCCTCCATCGAAGTCGAAGGACGTCAAATCCCGGTGAAGCGCCTGTCTCACGATGCTATCTGGTTTGATTTTGATGCCTTGTGTAACTCTCCACGCTGCGCCAACGACTACATCGCCATTTCTCGCTGTTTCCATACGGTATTAATTTCAGATATTCCAGTTTTCACTTCAGAGATGGAGGATAGCGCCCGTCGGTTTATCGAGATGATTGATGAGTTTTATGATCACGGCGTAAAACTTGTGGTGACCGCAGCCGCAGAACCTGACGTGCTGTACCAGGGAGAGCGTCTCCAGCGGGAGTTCGAGCGCACGAGTAGCCGACTCTATGAAATGCGCACGTCCGAGTATCTCTCACAAAGCCATCGGCTACACTGACCTTCTCTATTGCTCACGAATCCTCCCATGCACGTCCAATCCAAACGAATCGCCATCACTGGAGCCGCTGGAAATATTGCCTATCAGGCGATCTTCCGAATTGCGGCGGGAGAATTTCTGGGCTCGCAACAACCGGTCGCCCTCAATCTCATCGACATTCATCCTGCCATGCCCTCGCTGGGTGGGACAGCGATGGAGTTGGAAGACTGTGCATTCCCCTTGTTGCGTGATGTCGTTTTATCGGATGATTTGGAAGTCGGTTTTGCCGAGGTCGATTATGTTTTCATGTTTGGCGCTCGTCCACGAGGCAAAGGGATGGAGCGCAGCGACCTGTTGCAGGAAAACGGCAAAATTTTCGGACCGCAGGGGCAGGCCATCAACCAAGTCGCCAGCCGCGATGTGCGTGTATTGGTCATCGGCAACCCGGCCAATACCAATGCCTTGATTGCCGCGCATCACGCTCCGGATTTAGAGCCAAGCCAATTCTCTGCAATGACACGTCTGGACCATGAGCGCGCCCGATCACAGTTAGCGATGCAGACCGGAAATCCGGTCGCTGAAGTGACGCGCATGATCTTGTGGGGAAATCACTCTCCACAAATGCACCCGGACATCAGTTATTGCTCGGTCGCAGGAACCCCTGCGCGCGAGCTGGTGGAGGCAGATTGGTACCGAGACACCTTTATTCCCATGATTCAACAGCGTGGTGCTCGCGTGATTGAAGCCCGTGGCGCTTCCTCGGCGGCTTCTGCTGCCAATGCAGCAATTCTGCACATGCGGGACTGGGTTTTGGGCACTCCTGCCAACGATTGGACCAGCATGAGCGTATGGTCCGATGGGACTTACGGTGTTGCAGAAGATTTGATTTTCTCTTTCCCGTGCCGGTGTGAGAATTCTGCCCACCAAATTGTGGGAGATCTGGAATTAGATGATTTTGGCCGTGAGCGGCTGAAAGAGAATGAGGCCGAATTGTTAGCAGAACGCGACGCAGTCCGCGAGCTACTCAGTTGATTTAAATAAAACCGGCGGCATTACGCCGCCGGCTTCATTCAACAATATCCCTTCCGCCAAAATGGAAGAGAAGCTTTTCAGTTATAGGTTGACGCCTTCCCACTCAGTGACAAAGTCGTGAATTAACTCGGCCACGGCATCGGGACGATCTTCCAGCACATAGTGCCCAGCGCGCTCAATCTTCTCGAAGCGGCACGGACCAGCAATGGCTGCCTTCAGTCGTTCCCCCGACTCCACAGGCATCCAGGCGTCATTGACAGCCCAGCACACCATGGTCGGACAAGTGATTTGGCTGTGATCCACTCCCATGGTCTCTTCATTGCTTGGCTGTGAGCAAACCTTGACCAGAGACTTGAAGCCCGTAAGGCCCGGTCCCCTGGCCCAGAATTGCAGATAGTTTTCTTTGACGTTCTTGTCGCTGAATGCGGTCTTTTCGTGGCTGCCCATTAGCAGTAAGGCGTGAAAGCCGGCAGCTGCCTGCCCCATCGCCTGCCCCAAGACCTCATCCGGAGCCCCCACCAGTGCGTTGAAGGCCTCCACTTCCAGCACCGGCCAGTAATCCCAAGCAACTGGGTTGATCAGTACCAAACGGCTGATGTGGTCGCAATACTTGGACGCCATGATTTGCGCCGCACCACCACCGTGATCATGCGCCACCAGAATAACATTCCCCTTCAGTCCCAAGCCGACAATGACTTCCTTGATCGCTTCGGCTTGATTAGTCAGTGTGTGTTCAAAGTCGTCCAATGGCATGGATGACTGGCCATAACCGACCATGTCCATCGCATAAGTCTGGTAACGGTCCGAAAGCATGCCCTGGGTGTGCCGCCAGAGTCTGCTGTTGGTCGGAATCCCGTGGACCATCAGCAACGCCGGCCCATCGGACCCCTGCTGCTCGATATTGATTTCGAGATCCAATCCCGAAACATTAATATTCTGTTTCATCACATCCTCCTATTGTGGTTGCGGTAATAAACGTATGTCCGAACCTTTATCATACCACCCCAGTACATTCGTCTCTGCACTTCGACGCCACAATGCGATATTTGCTAATCGCCCTGCTTCTTATCGGAGGTTTTCTAGTTCTCAGAACACTGTACCGCCAGTCCCCCAGACTGATGTGGCAGTGGCTCGGCATCATCGCTGGAGCCGGCTTGATCGTTCTCGTATTGACCGGACGCGCCCATTGGATTGCCGCAGTGGTTGGCGGCATTCTTCCATTTCTGGGGAAAGCACTGGTATTCCTCCCTAAAATTGGCTTCACACTGATGCGTTGGCTTCCATTCATACAAATTGCACGCCGGGCCTTTGGAGGAAATACCGCGCAATTGCGCACCGCATGGCTCGAAGTTACTATCAATCGTGCTACGGGACAGCTGGATGGGATCGTCCTCCAAGGGGAGTTCAATGGTCGGCGATTATCAGAACTCAATCTGGAACAACTCCAACGTCTGCTGCAGGCATGCAGCTCTGACCCTCAATCCGTGGCTCTTTTGCGTGCGTATCTGCAGCGCAGTCGCCCCGAATGGGGCTCGCAATCGGGAAATACTTCGGATCGACAGGAGACCGGCAACTTTGAGTCAGGGACTATGGCTGTGGAGACTGCGGCAAAAATTCTCGGGGTGTCCCCCGCTGCTACTGAAGATGAAGTTCGCACGGCACACAGGCACTTGACGCAGAAATTGCACCCCGACCGTGGCGGGAACGATTATCTCACTCAAAAAATCAACCAAGCCCGCGATATTCTGCTCAAGACTCGCCCGCACTGACAGTGGTGGTGCGCCGTATCCGAGCCAGCATCAGCAATGCGAAAAGGATCGCGTAAATCGCCGGTTCCAGAAAATCCGCTCGAGTCAGCCAGAAATAATGCAACAGACCAGCAAAGGCTGAGACATAAATCAAGCGGTGCAACCGCTTCCATGCTTGCCCCATAACTCGCTGCGCCCATCGGCTTGACGTCAAGGCCAGGGGCACCAACATCACGAATGCGCTCATGCCGGCGGTAATGAAGGGCCGCTCCAGGATGTCCAGCCAGATTTCCGCCCAATCGAAAAATTGATCAAACCATAAATAAGTCGTCAAATGGATGGTGCCATACTGGAATGCAATCAAGCCTAATAGGCGTCGATAGCGTAGCAGGAACTGCCATTGGAATAATCGGATCAGGGGAGAAATCGTCAGGGTCAACAGAAGAAAGCGCAGCGTCCACTTGCCGGTGTCGCGAGTCAGTGTCTCCAGAGGATTCGGCCCCAGTGCATTCGTATACAACCCATGCGCCAACTCAACTGCCGGCGCAAGACACAACAAAAACAGCGCCGGCGCAACCCAAGGCACTGGCCGGATCATGGACATTTCAGAAATATTTGCTCAGGTCCATCCCCGCATACAAGGAAGCGACCTCTTCCTCATAACCATTGAACATCAGGGTTGGACGTTTGCCGAATTCGCCAATTCTCCGCTCGCGTCGCTGGCTCCAGCGCGGGTGCCGAACGGTCGGATTGACGTTGGAGTAGAACCCATATTCGTGCGGAGTCGCTCGATTCCACGCTGTCGGTGGCTGCTCTTCGACAAAACGAATCCGAACGATGGACTTGATGCTCTTGAAGCCGTATTTCCAGGGCACTACGATTCGGATCGGCGCACCATTCTGGTTCGGCAAGACTTTTCCGTACATTCCGACCGTAAGCAACGTCAACGGGTGCATGGCCTCATCAATGCGCAATCCTTCGACATAAGGCCAATCTAGTACATCGCGACGTTGTCCCGGCAGGTTCTCCGGGTCCATGATGGTCTGGAAGGCCACGTAACGAGCCTGAGAAGTCGGCTGCAGACGCTTCAGGACGGAACCGAGCGACACACCCAGCCAAGGAATAACCATTGACCAGGCTTCGACACAGCGAAGTCGGTAGATCCGCTCTTCAATTTCTTCGCTTCGGATCAGGTCTTCGACCGAATAAGTGCCAGGCTTCTCACAATGTCCTTCAACGGTTACCGTCCAGGGCTCCGTGATCAACATGTGAGCGCGGCGAGATGGATCCGTCTTGCCATAACCCAACTCATAGAAATTGTTGTAATGCGTCGCGGCCTGCTTATCGGTCCATTCTTCGGTAGTGGAATATGGACTGCGTTTCGGGTTGCTTGGAATCAGGCTTGCCGAACTCTCTGAAGGCAACAACCACCCAGCAGTCGCCCATGCGGCTCCTGCTGCGCACTGCTTCATGAATTGACGTCGTTGTTGATACAGCTTGCGCGGCGTTACGGCAAACTCTTTTTCATCCGAAGCGCGAGGCGTGCGAATAAGCATCTCAAGTCTAGGCAAGAATCGGTCTACAGATCGGACACTCAGGGTCCGCAGTCAGTTCAATCTGTCGCCAATCTGCCTGCAAGGCATCGTATACCATCAATCTGTTGTACAGGGGGGCGCCAATGTCGAGTAAGCATTTGATGGCCTCGGCTGCCTGCATGGATCCCAGCACCCCTGCAACCGGTCCCAATATTCCAGTTTCCGAGCATCTTTCCTCTGGCGTCGGGTCTACGCCAAACAGACACTGATAACACGCATCCTCTGGCTGCTGATTGTGAAACACCGTGATCTGGCCTTCCATCCGAATAACGGCCGCAGAAACCAAGGGAGTAGTCTGTTCTACGCAAGCCTGGTTGATGGCCATCCGGCTTTCAAAGTTGTCCGTCGCATCTAGCACAATATCGGCCACGGCTACTGCCTCATGCAGAGGTTCACCGCTCAGACGTTCATTTAGGGCAGAAACCTGAATTTCCGGATTCAGCGCTGCCGTCACTTGTTTGGCAGTGTGAGCCTTTTCTTGGCCTTGATCGTTGCTGCGATAAAGAATCTGCCTCTGCAGGTTGGCAAGTTCTATGCGATCGTCATCGGCCAGTACCAGATGTCCAATGCCACAAGCAGCTAAATACATGGCCGCCGGTGATCCCAGTCCTCCCAAACCAATTAGCAGAACCTGCGATTGCAGCAGACGGGTCTGTCCTTCAATGCCGATGTGCGGCAACATAAGTTGCCGGTTGTAGCGGAGCAGTTGCGGGTCATTCAAATCGATGCCCGTCTTTTGCGTCATGGTCACTCAGGTTTCCGAGCCGGACTTTTGACGCGCTTCGAAGGCTGCCAATTGTTCCGGGGTGGCTTCCGTTTGATAGCGCTCCTTCCACTCGGCATACGGCATGCCATAGATGACTTCACGGGCCTGGTCGTAATCCAGTTCGACGCCGCGCTCCTTCGCCTCAGCCACCAGCCACTTCGACAGGCAATTACGGCAAAAATCAGCCAAGTTCATTAATTCAATGTTTTGCACGTCTGTTTTTTCACGCAGGTGCTGAACCAGATGGCGGTGGACCGCCGCTTCGATTGCATTACGCTGCTCTTCAGAGAGTTCTTGATAATCCATGGGTGCAAAGATGGTTTGTGCGTATTCAGTATAAAGGACATTGTGCTCTGCTTAAAATGTTCCAAATCTCTCGGTTTTTTGTTTTTATGTGTCCCCTATCCGACCCCGATGCTTTGACCGGAGTCATTCTCGCTGGTGGCAAGGCCCGGCGAATGGGCGGACAAGACAAAGGACTACTCCCCTATCGAGGCTACCCTTTAGTCGAACACGTGATTGAGCGTCTGAATAACCAGACGAGCGCATTGATCATCAATGCCAATCGGAACCAAGAGCAGTATGAACGCTTCGGATACCCAGTGATTGCCGACTCCCGCCCGGATTTTCTGGGTCCTCTCAGTGGAATGCTAGCCGGCCTTGAGGCTGCACATACCTCTCGGGTGCTATTCGCTCCCTGTGACAGTCCGCATATCAGTTCAGACTTGGCTTCTCGACTTGCCGAACCTTTTGCAACGGGCCCCAATGTGCTGATGTCGGTAGCCTCATGCGAAGGCCGGCTGCAACCTGTATTTGCGATGTTGAGCGTGACCCAGGCTGATGATCTGAATGCCTTCCTTGAAGAAGGCGGACGTAAAATTGACGAGTTCTATGCCACACAAGGCTACGCAGAAGTTATTTTCTCTGATTGCAGCACCTTTGCCAACATCAATACGCTCGAAGAATTGCAATGCTGACTGGTTCCAATGCCCCATTACTGCTGGGTTTCGCTGCATTTAGCGGGACCGGGAAAACAGAGTTGCTCACGAAATTAATTCCAATTCTGGTCGCCCAGGGATTGCGTCTCGGCATTGTCAAGCACGCGCATCACAACTTCGATGTAGATCAGCCCAGCAAAGACAGTTATCGCCTGCGCCATGCCGGAGCACAGGAGACCCTAATTTCTTCCAGCCGACGCTGGGCTTTAATGCACGAGTTGGCGGATGATGAGGAAGAACTAACCCTATCCCAGTTACTCGAACGCATCGATACAGAGAATCTGGACATTATTCTGGTGGAAGGTTTCAAACGCGAGAATTTCCCTAAAATCGAGTTAAATCGCCCCTCTCTCGGTCACCCCTACCTCCACCCCGATGATGCAAACATCGTTGCTCTGGCTTCTGATGAGGCTCCGCCTCCAAACCTCAAATTACCCCACCTCGATTTAAACAATCCGCCTGAAATTGCGGCATTTATTGCAGGGTTGCACAACGGAACTGTAACACCATAAGGTAGAATAATCTTTTATTCTGCAGCCTTGTCCATAATTCCGAAAGCATGACGTTGGCTGTTTTAATTTTGCTGTTTTCATGACTCAACGCATCATCAAACTTGTCAATGGAGGCAAGGAAGTCGAACTGTCTATTGCAGAAGCAACGGAAGGCCCGGCCGCCGTCAGCATCAGCAATTTATATAAGAAGCGCGGCTACTTCTCATTAGACCCCGGCTTCGTCTCTACGGCCAGTTGCCGCAGCAAAATCACCTATATTGACGGCGCAGAAGGATTGCTTCGCTACCGGGGTTATCCGATTGAGCAACTTGCCGAATCCAGCAATCATATTGAGACTGCTTATTTGCTCCTCTATGGGGAGCTTCCAACTCAGAGTGAACTTGAGGGTTTCTCTTTGAAAATCAATAATGAAAGAGGTCTTCCTGAAGGCATTATTCAAGTTTTCCAAGCATTTGACCCAAATGCTCACCCTATGGCCATGCTGATGGCCGGATTGTCGTACCAGGCAGCAACTTATCAGCCGGAAATTGATGTCTTCGATGCCGCCTACCAGCGTCGGATGGCGCAACGCTTAAT
>RKRZ01000043.1 GCA_007571105.1 Gammaproteobacteria bacterium | reverse complement strand
CCAACGTCGAGGGCCAACTTCGCCCGGAGGTCTCGACCCTGGACGTGCTGCGCGCGACTTTCCCGGCCGGGACGGTCAGCGGCGCTCCGAAAGTGCGCGCGATGCAGATCATTGACGAGCTGGAGCCCGTCAGCCGCGGCGTTTATGCCGGTGCCGTGGGTCATTTCGGCTGGAATGGCGACATGGATACCGCCATCGCCATTCGCACCGCCGTCATTCATGACGGCCACATTCATGTGCAGGCCGGAGCCGGCATCGTTTACGATTCTGTTCCGGAACGGGAATGGCACGAGACCATGCACAAGGCGCAAGCACTCTTGCAGGTCGCCAATCGCTACAGTTGACCGGACGACCCCATGCTGCTGATCATCGACAATTACGATTCCTTCACCTACAACCTAGTGCAGTATTTCGGCGAGCTCGGGGTTGACGTCAAGGTCGCGCGCAACGATCAGATCAGCATTGAGACCATTCGTGCCATGGCGCCAAAGTATCTGGTCATCTCGCCGGGCCCATGCACGCCCAATGAAGCCGGGATTTCCGTCGAAGCCGTGCGTCAATTCACTGGAGAAATCCCTTTGCTGGGCGTCTGTCTGGGGCACCAAAGCATCGCCCAGGCATTCGGCGGCACCATCATCCGCGCCAAACACATCATGCACGGCAAAACTTCCGAGATCCGACATGAGGATGAGGCGCTGTTTCGCAAATTGCCGCAACCCATGACGGCGACCCGTTACCATTCTCTGGTCGTACAGCGGGAGAACTTTCCCGATTGCCTCAACATCACAGCCTGGACCAACGACGAAGATGAGGAAATCATGGGCCTGCAACATGAAACTGAGGCCATCTTCGGGGTGCAATTCCACCCGGAATCCATCCTGACAGAATGCGGCCATCAATTGCTGCAGAATTTCCTCGACAGCGCATGACGCCCCAAGACGCCCTCGATTTTGCCCGCTCCGGCAACGATCTGGATGCAGCACAGATGGAAGCCGTGATGCGAGCCATCATGGCGGGCGAAGTCGAACCCGAATTGCTGAAGGCCTTGCTGATTGCCTGGCGGGATAAGGGGGAGGCTGTCTCGGAGATCGTCGGCGCGGCCCGCGCCATGCGCGCCGCTTCTGTTCAGATCAAGGTCTCCGCAGAACGCCTGCTGGATACCTGCGGCACCGGCGGAGATGGGCTGGGTATTTTCAATGTGTCCACGGCAGTCGCCATGGTTGCGGCGAGCGCCGGTGCGCATGTTGCCAAACACGGCAATCGCGCCGTCAGTTCCACCAGCGGCAGTGCCGATGTTCTGGCAGCCGCCGGAGTGGCCATCGACCTGCAGCCCGACTCCGTGCGCCGATGCATTGAGACGATCGGCATCGGATTTCTGTTTGCGCCGACGCATCACCCGGCCATGCGCCATGCAGCGCCCGTGCGCAAGGAGATCGGCACCCGAACGCTGTTCAATCTGCTGGGGCCCTTGAGCAATCCGGCTTGCGCCACGCACCAGTTGGTTGGATTGTTTGATGTGCGCTGGTTGCTCCCATACGCCGAAACTCTGAGAGAACTTGGCATCCGGCGTGCGATGGTCGTGCACTCTCGGGACGGAATGGACGAAATCTCGCTGAACGCACCGACTGACTATGCATCACTTGAAGACGGCACCATTGATTCCGGCACGATTGACCCGCAACATTACGAGTTGACGCCTGCTCCAATGAACGCCCTGCAGGCCCAATCTGCAGAACACAGTCTGGAAATCATTCGCGAGGCTTTCTCCGGCAGTCGCTCGGCGGCGGCTGATCTGATCTGCCTGAACGCCGGAACGGCTTTGCATGTTGCCGAACTGGCGGCGGACATTGGCGAAGGCATTCGGATTGCTCGCAATCTTCTGGAGAGTGGGGCCTGCGCCGCCAAACTGGATGAACTGATTCATACCACGCAAAGCCTGCGCGCCGAGGAGCCTGATGAATCAGCTGGATGAAATCCTGGCGCACAAACGCGAAGAAATCAAAGAACGCAAACAGCGCATCTCGGAAGCAGGGTTTCGTGAAATGGCGGCGGAGAATCCCCCGCCGGGCGGGTTTCGGGACGCCATCGTTGCGACCATCGAACAGGATCGACCCGCCATCATCGCCGAACTCAAACGCGCATCCCCCAGTCGGGGCATTATTCGCGAGGATTTTGATCCCACGCAGATTGCCGGCAGTTATCAGCGAGGCGGCGCCTGCGCCTTGTCGGTATTGACGGACGCAAAGTACTTCAAAGGCTCCGGCGTGATTCTGGAATTGGCCCGACGCGGCTCCACCCTGCCCATTCTGCGCAAGGACTTTATTCTGGACCCTTATCAGATCTATGAGAGTTGTGCGATGGGCGCTTCGGCCATTTTGCTGATTGTCGCTGCCTTGTCCGACAATGAGCTGCAAGAGCTAAAAATGCTGGCGCGCGCCCAAGGGCTGGATGTCCTCGTCGAAGTCCATGATGCCGAAGAATTGTCGCGCGCTCAAAAGATTGGCGCAAACTTGATCGGAATCAACAACCGCAACCTGAAAACTTTCAAAGTCAGTCTTGATACCACGCTGGCGCTGGCTGAATCCATCCCATCAGACTGTGTGGCGGTCGCAGAAAGCGGCATCCACGAAGCAGAAGACATCACGCGTATCCGATCTGCCGGTGTTCATGCATTTCTGATCGGAGAATCGCTGATGCGGGCAGAAGATCCTGGCGCACAACTTGCAACTCTGCTGGAGGCCGCATGAAGGCGCGCATCAGCTGGCACGAGCACCGCACTTTTGTCGGGGAATCCGGAAGCGGGCACACGGTGATAATGGACGGCAAACCGGAACACGGCGGGCGCAATCTTGCCGCCCGGCCTCTGGAAATGATGCTGATCGGCATGGGCGGCTGCAGCGCATTTGATGTCGTCAACATGCTGGAGAAAGCGCGCCAGCCACTGGCCCGCCTGGAGTTGAACATCGAAGCCGAACGCGCCGAAGACATTCCCCAGGTCTTCACGAAGATTCACATCCTCTTTCGCGCCTACGGACAGGGGCTCTCGGAAGCACAAGTGCAAAGAGCCGTGGACTTGTCGCTGACCAAATACTGTTCCGCCACCAAAATGCTCGGACACACCGCCGCCATCACCCACAACCTGGAAATCGTGGACGGCTGATGGGCGGCACGCCCGAGTGGGCGGCATGGGACGCCCGCCATTTGTGGCACCCCTACGCCACTGCACCGGAGATCATCCCGCCGCTTCCTGTCGTCGGCGCTGGGGGCGTTCCAGATGTCGC
>RKRZ01000053.1 GCA_007571105.1 Gammaproteobacteria bacterium | reverse complement strand
AATCCGGCGTTCCCGCGAAGGCGACCCGCGGCCTGTGGGCGGGGTCAGATAACAGGCGCCGAAATCCTCGAGCGTCCGGCGGCGCGGGAAGCAGGAGCGCGCCGGGCCTTCTTGCGGAATTTCGTTTTCAGCCGACCGCGCTTGAGGGTCGACAGATAGTCCACGAAGAGCTTCCCGTCCAGGTGATCCATTTCGTGCTGTATGCAGATGGCGAGCAGCCCTTCCGCATCCATTTCAATGTCGGCAGCGACAATGTTCGCCTGCCGATTGGCAATGCCGTAACTCACCACCTGCCGCTCCAGCGTCTCGCTCAAGGCCAGGGTGCGCGTATCGTCCGCACACAGGACAGCCAAACCGTAGAAGGGAAGGTTTTGCAGAAAACTCCGGTACGCCTCAACCAAGCGGTCCATGGCGTTGTCGTAATTGGCCAGATGGTCGTCGTCGATGTTTGTGACCACGGCAATCAACGGATTCAGATGCAGAAAGGACGCATCGCTCTCGTCCGCCTCGCAGACCAGACAATCGCCGCCGCCCAAGGTTGCATGCGCATCGCTGTGGCGAAGCTGTCCGCCGATAATGGAACTCGGATCCAGTCCGCCCTGCGTCAACAAGTGCGCAATCAGACTGGCGGTGGTTGTCTTGCCGTGGGTGCCTGCTACGGCAATGCCAAAGCTGAACCGCATCAATTCTCCCAGCATGGCCGCCCGAGGAATGATCGGAATGCGCGCTGCAGCCGCCGCCACGAGTTCTGCGTTGTCGGTCGGGATGGCGCTGGAAGTCACCACCACATCCGCATCCTGCACGGCTTGAGCGTCATGCCCGATACGGACTTCGGCCCCCATCTCCCGCAGGCGCCTGATCTGCGCGTTTTCCTGCAAATCGCTTCCAGAGACCTGATAGCCCAAGCTGCACAGCACATCGGCAATGCCGTTCATGCCGGCGCCTCCGATGCCCACAAAGTGAACCCGGCGAATGTGCCGCATCGGCAACTGCACGCGGCCTTGTCGGGTCATGCGCGAAACTCCAGCAGGCACTCTGCGACCTGCGCGGCGGCAGAAGGCCGGGCCTGAGTCGCCGCAGCCTGCGCCATGCGCTCAAGCGGGGCGCGCGTCTCAGCCAATTCGCGCAAACGTTCTGCCAGACGGAACGGAGTGAAGCGGCCCTGCTCCCAAACCTCGGCCGCGCCTCCTTGCGCATAACTCTCCGCATTGGCCATCTGGTGGTTGTCCGCCGCATGCGGGTACGGCACCAACACGGCCGCACGCGCCACGCAAGCCAACTCGGCAATTGTCATGGCGCCGGCACGAGCCAGCACCAGATCGGCCCAGGCATAGGCCTCATCCATGTCGTCGATGAATTGCTGCAGGCGGGGCGTCGACGAATCCGGATAGCGGGCAGCCACCGGTTTCGGGTCTGAGCCGGTCTGATGCCAGATTTGCGGGCGAATCTCCTCGGGCAAGGCGTCGATGGCCTGTGGCACCACCTGATTGAAAATTTCAGCGCCCTGGCTGCCGCCAATGATCAACAGGCGCAACGCCGCCCGATCGTCAAAGTGCGGGGGGTCATTCGGCTTCTGGAGTGCGGCGCGAACCGGATTGCCCAGATAGGTGCCCCCGGCCAAACCCTGGGCCTGCGGGAATCCCAGCAACACCCGGCTTGCCAAGCGCGACAGAATGCGGTTGGTCAGCCCGGCGATGGCATTTTGTTCGTGGATCACCAGCGGCACGCGCCGCAGCACCGCGGCCAGCGCCACCGCAGAAGAGGCATAGCCCCCCATGCCCAACACCACGGCGGGACGATACCGATGCAGCAACCTCACGCCATGCAGCACAGCGCGCAGAACTGCCGGCGCCGACAACAACAATCCGCGCCAGCCCCGTCGGCTCGGAGCCGTCAACTGCACCCATTCCATCGGGAATCCGGCTGGAGGCACCACGCGCGCCTCCAAACCCTGTCGCGTTCCCACCCACAGAACCGGAACCGCGCGTTCGCGCAATTGCTCGGCGACCGCCAAGGCCGGAAACACATGGCCTCCGGTGCCGCCCGCCAAAATCATCACCGGCCGCTCACTCACTGCGCTCTCCCCTTGTGCGCCTGCTTGCGCCGCCGCTTCTTTGCACGTGGTGGATGCGGCATCGCATTCAATTCACAGCGTGCGCGATACAAAAGTCCAAGCCCCAGCAAGGTGGCAACCAGAGAACTGCCTCCTGCACTCATCAGAGGCAGCGTCAGCCCCTTGGTCGGAGCCGCTCCCAGATTGACGGCAACATTGAACAATGCCTGGAGGCCAATCCACAGGCCAATGCCATAGGCCACCGCGGCAGCAAACGTGTTGTCGTATTCCAGCGCACGCTTGGCGATGCGAAATGCCGTCAGCACAAAAAGCATGAACAGGCCGATGATCAAGACCGCCCCGGCCAGGCCCAGTTCTTCAACCGCCACGGCGAATACGAAGTCGGTGTGCACTTCCGGCAGATAGAAATGCTTCTGCACCCCATCCCCCAGACCCAAACCCCAGAAACCGCCGCTGCCGATCGCAATCAGCGATTGGGTGATCTGATAGCCCGTGTTGAACGGGTCTGCCCACGGATCCAGAAACGTCTTGAGGCGCAACATTCGATACGGCGCCGCCAGCACCAGGCCCGCCATGCCCATCAAGCCGACCGCGCCCAGTCCGAGCAAGGTACGCAAATGCCCCCCGCACAGGAAAATCATGCCGATGGCCGTCAGTCCGATCACGAAGACCGTGCCGAAATCAGGCTCCAGCAACAACAAAACACTCAGGATGATCAACAGCAACAGCGGCACCACGAAGGTGCGGGGCTTCGTATGCACGTCTTCGCCGCACCACGCCAGCCAGAACGCCAGACACAAAATAAACAACGGCTTCACCAGTTCGGAAGGCTGGAACTGAACCGGACCGAGTTGCAGCCAGCGAGTGCTGTTGTTGACGTTATGCCCCAGTCCGGGGACCAATACCAGCACCAGCAATGCAATAGAAGCAAGCGCGTATACGGGCGCGAGGCGCTGGTGCCAGACCAGTGGGATGTGCGCGAGCACCAGAGCTCCCATCACTCCGATCAGAACAAAGAATCCCTGGCGCTGCAGGTAATGCAAGGCATTGCCGTAATCCCGTGCCGCCACTTCCATTGACGCCGAAGTCATGACGACCAGTCCCAGCGCCAACAGGATGGCGGCAATGCGCAATTCGTGCGCCGGCAAGGCGTTATTGGTCATGATGCCGCCCCCAGTTCGCGGACTCGGGCCGCGAAGTCTTCGCCGCGCTCCTCGAAATTCCTGTAGCAATCAAAGCTCGCACAACCGGGCGACAACAACACGCAATCTCCCTCCTGCGCCAATGCCTGCGCCTGCGCCACCGCCGCCGCCATGTCCCCGGACACGTGCACCGCAACCGTATCGCCCCAGGCTTTCGCCATGGCCTCCGCCGCCTCGCCAATCAGCACCGCCGAGCGCACGCGCTGCTCCAGAACCGGCAGCACCCGATCCAGGTCGTTCTTCTTGCGCCGGCCTCCGGCAATCAGCACGCAAGGTTGCTGGAAGGCGTGCAGAGCCGCTTGCAGGGCATCCAGATTGGTGGCTTTGGAATCGTCGTACCATGCGACTCCATCGATCATCGCCACTTTCTGCAGGCGGTGCGACGGTCCCTGAAAACGGCGCAAGACTCCGGTGACGCCATCCAGATCCACGCCATGCGCATCCGCCAAGGCCAAGGCCGCCAGGGCATTGGCGAGATTGTGCCGTCCGGGAAGTGCGACGTCCTTGCACGGCAGAAGCAGATGCCGCCCCTTGCACAGCCAATCCACGCCGTCGTGCTGGCGGATTCCGAAATCATCCCCATTCACCGGCACATCCAGACCAAATCCGACCAGTTGCGCATCCGTCAGGCCGGGCCGCGTATCGGAATTGTCCCGGTTGTAGATGGCCACGCTTGCATTGCGATACAGGCGATGCTTGATTTCCCGATAAGCCGCAAAATTGCCGTGTCGGTCCAGATGCTCCGGGCTCAGGTTGAGCAGGCAGGCGGCCTGGCACTGCAAGGTGTGCGTCGCTTCCAGTTGAAAGCTGGAGACTTCCAGCACATACACTTCCGGAGCGGTGTCGCGCAACAGCGACAGCGCGGGAGTGCCCAGATTGCCGCCGCAACGCGCATCCACGCCCGCTTCTTCCAAAATCGCCTCCAGCAGCAATGTCACCGTGGTTTTGCCGTTGCTGCCGGTAATTCCCAACACCGGCGCATCCACTTCATGCGCAAATAATTCAATGTCGCCGTAAATCTGTGCGCCGGATTCCCGCGCCGCGCACAAGGCGGGGTGATCGAGCGGCACGCCAGGACTGACGATAACCGTGTCGGCTTCCTCAAAATCCTCAGGCAGCGGCTCTTCACAGACCAACTGGGATTCCGGACAATGCTCAAGCAAAGCCTCTCGCGCATCCTCTTTCGGAGTCGGGTCCCAGATCGTGAACGCCTCATTGCGGTGGTGCAGATACCGCGCGACCGACAAGCCGGTTATGCCCAATCCCATCACCATCGTGCGCGTATCAATCGAGGCGGTCATCATGGCGTCCTTCCTCAGCGAAGCTTCAAGGTTGACAGCCCCAGCAGCACCAGCACCATGGTGATGATCCA
This sequence comes from Gammaproteobacteria bacterium, assembly GCA_007571105.1. Lineage (GTDB taxonomy): Bacteria > Pseudomonadota > Gammaproteobacteria > Poriferisulfidales > Poriferisulfidaceae > Poriferisulfidus. Next base: position 6,597 of record RKRZ01000053.1, on the reverse strand, counting down.
GAAGCGCACCGCGATGCGCGGCTCCGGCCAGCCCCGCAACTCAAAGTGATGGTGCAACGGCGCCATGGCAAAAATCCGCCGGCCCGTCAAGCGATAAGACACCACCTGCAGCACCACCGATAAGGTCTCCATCATCATGACGCCGGCCATCAGCATCAGGACGATTTCCTGGCGCAGCATGACCGCCAGCGCACCCAAGGCCGCGCCCAAGGCCAAGGCGCCAATGTCGCCCATGAATACTTGCGCCGGATACGTGTTGAACCACAGAAAGCCCAACCCAGCCCCCACCAGCGCGGTGCAATAGATCATCATCTCGCCGGCCATCGGAACATGCGGAATGCCGAGATAGGCGGCAAATTCCACGTGACCGGTGACATAGGCGAATGCGCCCAACCCTCCGGCAATCAGCACCGTCGGCGCAATCGTCAAGCCGTCCAGCCCGTCGGTCAGATTGGCGGCATTGCTCATTAAGGTCAGCATGAAGGCGGTCAGGGGTATCAGCAGCCAACCCAACTCAAACTGCCATTCCTTGATCACCGGGAAAAAGAAGCGCGTCTCCACCGGATCGACCGCCGTGGCAAACAGAAACCAGCCGACCGCCGCGCCGAAAGCCACTTGCAGGGAGAATTTCAGTCGCGCCGAAATGCCACGTCCGCGGCTCAGTTTCAGGTAATCGTCCAGCATTCCGATCAGGGCATACGCCACCGTCACGGCAAGAAGCACCACCAGATGGCGGCTGCTCCACGTGCCCCACAGCAGCACCGAAACCAGAAGCGCCAACAGAATCAGCACGCCGCCCATGGTTGGCGTCCCGCTTTTGGACTGGTGCGACGAAGGGCCGTCGTCGCGCACAATCTCGCCAATGCGTCGGTCCTGCAGACGCCGAATCAGCCACGGCCCAATCAACAGCGCAATGCCGAGCGCGGTCAGCAAAGCGGCAACGCCGCGCACCGTCAGATATTGAAAGACGGCGAATCCCTGATCGACGCTCTCCAACCAGGCAAACAGTTCAAGCAGCATGACTTGTCTCCTCCGCCTGCAGGCGCTCAACCAGACGCTCCAATCGCCCAGAGCGCGACGCCTTCACCAGCACCGTGCACCCTGGGTGCATCTGCCCGCGCAACTCCTCCGCCAAATGCTCCAAATCCTCGAACGCCTGACCGTTCGCGCCAAACTCTTTCGCACAGGCCCGGGCATACCGGCCCAGCACATACAATCGCCGGATGCCGGCATCGCGGGCGTAGGCCGCAACCTCTTGGTGGCAGCGTTCGGCGTACTCGCCCAATTCCGCCATCTCCCCCATCACCAGCCACGGCTCCTTCGCATCCGAGACCAACACATCAATCGCGGCCCGGAACGAGCCGGGATTGGCGTTGTAACTGTCATCGATCAGACGCGCACCGGCAACGCCGCGCAACGTGCGCAGGCGACCGCCCGCCGACAATTCAAATCCCGACAATGCCTCTACCGCCGCATCAAAATCCACATGCAATGCCAATGCCTGAGCCACTGCGCAGGCGGCATTGCGGGCGTTGTGGATTCCTTCTAGATGCCAGTCCACCGTCCATTCGCGTGCGCCATGGCGCAACTGCAAGGTGCCGTCTTGCGGAATGCAGGCGTGAACATCCGCTTCGATGGCGGGATCTGCCGAAAAACTAAATATGTCCGGCACCGGGATTCGCGCCCGCCAGCGCGGCGCATAGGGATCTTCTGCGTTGATCACGGCGACGCCGCCGCTCGGCAGGCCTTCAAAAATCTCCCCCTTCGCATCGGCCACCCCATCCAGACTGCCGAACCCTTCCAGATGTGCCTCAGCCACGCACGTAATGGTGGCAACCTGCGGTTCGGCCAGCGAGGCGAGCAGGCGAATCTCACCGGCGTGATTGGCGCCCATTTCAATCACCGCATAGCGATGTTCCGGGGTCAATTCCAGCAGAGTCAGCGGCACGCCCAGGTGGTTGTTGAAATTGCCTTGGGAAGCCAGCGTCTCACCCTGATGCGACAGAATGGCTGCGGTCATCTCTTTGGTGGAAGTCTTGCCGTTGCTGCCAGTAATCGCCGTCACTCTCGGCGCGCATTCACGCCGCCACTGATGCGCAATGTCTTGCAAGGCGCGCACCGTGTCCGGCACCCGAATCTGAACGCATGGCGCCTCAACGGCCCGTTCCACCAACACGCCTGCCGCGTGGGTGCAAACCACCACGAAATCATGGCCGTCCACTCGCACACCGGGCAAAGCGACAAACAGGTCTCCGGCCTCCAGCATGCGCGAATCCGTGCGCACCGCAGACACCGGGGCATCCGCCCCCCGCAACTCTCCGCCCGCCCATTGCGCCAGCTGCGCCAGTTGCATCATGCCGCAGCCTCCAGCGCCTCGCGCACAACGGATTGATCTGAAAATTCGCGCGCGCCCACCGCAGTGAACTGCCGCGTCTCGTGTCCCTTGCCGGCAATCAGCACCACCTCGCCTGCGCCGGCATTGCGGATGGCTTCATGAATCGCCTGCGCGCGATCGTGCACTACGCGGGAAGGCGTCGCAGCACGCATCCCCTCCTGAATTTCACGAACGATCTGTTTCGGGTCTTCCTGGCGCGGATTGTCGTCGGTGAGCGTCACCGTGGCGGCCCATTGCTCGGCAACTGCGCCCATCCGGGCCCGCTTGCTGCGATCGCGATTGCCGCCGCAACCGAATACGCAATGCACCGGCTCATCAAAATGCTCGCGCAACGTGCGCAAGGACGCCTCCAGGGCTTCGGCCGTGTGCGCGTAATCAACAAACACCTGCGGCCCATTGGCATCCCGGCTCATGCGCTCCAGCCGCCCCGGCACGGCGTGCAGATCGGACATCGCCTGTGCGATGGATTCCGGCGTCAGGCCCTGCATTTGCGCCACCGTGGCGGACAGCAACAGATTCATCACATTGAAGCGGCCGTACAAGGCGGGGACATGCACCGCATGGCTTTGCCCCTCAATCTCCCAATTGAAGCGCAAACCTTCCCGATCCAGCTGAATGTTGTAGGCTCGGGAATCTGCATCTGCGGATTGCAGCGAACAGCGACGGACTTCCATACGGTCGGACACGACGTCGAGCAACTCTTGGCCGAAGGCATCATCCGCGTTGATGACGCAGCGGCGGACATCGAGTTCCGTAAACAGGCGCCGTTTGGCCTGCGCATACTGCTCGGGGCTGCCGTGGTAGTCCAGGTGATCCTGTCCCAGCGTTGTAAACACGGCGGTATCGAAGTGCACGGCATCGCAACGCCGCTGATCAAGCGCGTGCGACGACACCTCAAGGACGGCGGCGGCGTGCTCGCGCTGCAGCATGTCAAACAGTTCCTGCTGCACCCGCACGGCGTCCGGCGTGGTGTGACCCGTCTCATGCAGGGCATCAATCGTGCCGGCTCCGAGCGTGCCGATCAGGCCGCAAATGCGGTTCAGTCGGCCCATCAATTGCGCCAACAGATGCGCCGTAGAAGTCGTGCCGTCGGTGCCGGTAATGCCAATCACAGGCAGACGCACAGACGGATGCCGATACAGACGCCCGGCCAGTTAGCTCAAACAGTCCGACAGGTGGGGAACGGCCGCATGCGGAATCGAAAAATCGGAATCTGGTGCATCCTCAGGGTCGTAGATCACCGCCGCGGCACCCCGACGCACTGCCTCTGCCAGGCCCTCCAGACCATGCCGCCGCAACCCCCGGCACGCGGCAAAGGACTCTCCCGAAAGCACTTCATCACTGCGGCAACGCAGCCCCTCAATCACGCAATCCTCAGAGGGCTCTGCAAACTCTTGGAGCAACTCTGACAGCGGCAGGCGAGCGGCGTGACTCATCCGGAGCCTCCTGCATGAGCGTGGCGCAACCCTTCGGGGTCATCCGGCGGGATGTTCAGCAAGCGCAATGCCTCCCAAGCAATCCGGCGAAACACCGGACCGGCCACCTGGCCGCCGAAATACTGTCCTGCTTTGGGCTCATCAATCAGCACCAGAATCGCCAGGCGCGGATGCCGTCGCGGCACCACTCCGGTAATCATGGAAATATGGTTGGAAGCCGAATATCCGCTGTCGGTCCGCTTGCGTACCGTGCCGGTCTTGGCGGCAACGGTATAGCCCGGCACACGCGCCCGGATCGCCGTTCCTCCCGGCAAGGTGACATGCTCGAGCATCTGCAGCACCTGATCGCAGATTTCGCGCGGCAACACGCGCGCGCCGCGCAGAGGCGGGTTGGCCAGAAAACTCGGCACATGGTGCACGCCGCGATTGCCCAGAATCATGAAGGCTTGCGCCATATGCATGGGCGTCACCGACAGTCCGTAGCCGTAGCCCAAACTGGCCCATTCGGTCTGCCGCCAGGTCGAGGGCTCGCGCAACAAGCCGGCCGCCTCTCCCGGATAGTTGGTGAACAGCGGCTGGCCGAAGCCGACGCTGCTGAATGTCTTCCACAGATGATCCGCCGGCAACTCCAGCGCAATCGTTGCCGAGGCGACGTTGCTCGATTTGACCAACACGCCGGTCATATCAAGCGGCCCAAAATCGCGAATGTCGCGGATGGTGTAACGCCCGATACGCAAAGAACCCGGTGAGGTGTCGATGATGCTGTCGGTCTGGTAGCGACCGCTGGCAAGCGCCGCCAAAATCGTGAACGGCTTGACGATCGAGCCGGGCTCGTATTGATCGGTCATCGCCCGATTGCGCCGCGCGGCCACACTGCCCTCTCGCTTTGCGTTTGGATTGAAGGACGGCGCCTGCGCCTGCGCCAATACCTCTCCGGTCACCACATCCAGCACCACCACCGTGCCGCTGCTGGCGCGGTGATCGCGAACGGCGCTTTCCAATGTCCGGTAGGAGAAATACTGCAACCCGCGGTCAATCGACAGGCGAAGGTTTTCGCCGTGTTTTGGCGCACGGATCTGTGCCAGATCGTCAATGATGCGGCCGTTTGAATCCTGCCGCACCCATCGGGCTCCGGGCTGGCCGCGCAATTGCTTGTCAAACATCAACTCCAGGCCTTCCTGTCCCTGGTCGTCGACGTCCGTGATTCCGATCAACTGCGCTGCGACCTCGCCGGCCGGGTAATAGCGCCGATACTCCGTGCGCAGGTGCACGCCTGGAATGCCAAGCGCCAAAATCTTCTCGGCTTCCACGGGCAGAATGTGACGGCGCAAATAGAAAAACTTGCGCTCCTTGCGCTCCTGCAGCATTTGCGCAAGCTGCGCTTCGGTGAAGTTCAGGCGCTGCGGCAACCGGCCCCAATCGGCGCGCGCTTCCAGCAATCGACCCGGTTCCACCCAGACGGATCCGACCGGCGTGCTGATTGCCAACACTTCGCCGTTGCGATCCGACAGCATGCCGCGATGCGCCGGAATCTCCACCGTGCGCTGCTGGCGGCTGTCGCCTTGCGCCTGCAGAAACTCGCGCTCGGCGTACTGCAACTGCACAACGCGCGCAACCAGCACCAACGCAGCCAGCAGAAATATCGCAATGACTGTGTAGCGACGGCGTTCGCAGGAACGGCGGTAGGGATTGACCTTCATGGCGCCAACAGATTGGTTTGGGAGAGATCCGGATGGCGCATACGCAACTCCTCTGCGGCCAGTTGCTCCACCCGGGAATACGACACCAGCGCGCTCTGTTCCAGCAGCAGACGCCCCCAGTCGGTTTGCAGGTGCTGGTAAATCCGGCGCTGCTCCTGGATCTTGTGGAAGATGCCCAGACTGGCATGCGAGGCGTACACCACGCCGACCGCACACGTCAAATTGGCCAGCAGCAACACCCACCAGAGTCGGATGCCTCTCACGACAACCTCCGGGCGCTGCGCAGACGCGCCGAACGGGCGCGCGGATTGCGGGCGATTTCCTCGTCCGTCGGACGAATCAGCGGATAACAGTGCAGACTCGGAACAAACGGCGGGGCGGGCCGATGCCGGCTGACGGCGGGAGGCTCGCTGCAGGCGCGCAAAAATTGCTTAACTCGCCGATCTTCCAGGGAATGAAAACTGATGATGGCGAGATGCGCCTCTGCAGCGAGCAGGGCAAGCAGATTCTCGAGCAGCGATTCCAACTGCTCGAGTTCGCGATTGATGAAAATTCGGATGGCCTGAAACACGCGCGTGGCCGGATGGCGGCGCGGTGGTTTCGCCCGATCCCGAGAACGGACCTGAGCGACCAGCTCCGCAAGTTGTCCGGTGCGCTGCACCGGCTGGTCGGTGCGTGAGCGCACGATGCACCGGGCAATGCGCCGGGCCTGCCGTTCTTCTCCGTAAGCTTCAAGCACGCGCGCAAGTTCCGCCTCGTCGACCTCGGCCAGCCATTCGGCGGCGGTCGGGCCTTCACGGCTCATGCGCATGTCCAGCGGCCCGTCGGCCTGAAAGCTGAAGCCGCGGTCCGGCTCCTCCAATTGCGCCGAAGAGACTCCCAGATCCAGCAACAACCCGTCCAGTTGACCCAACCGGTGCGCTGCCGCCAGGCGATCGGGCAGACTCATGAAGGCGTCCTGCACAATGTGTACGCGTGCATCGCCGCCGAAGTGTTCGCGCGCATGCGCGCATGCTTGCGGGTCGCGATCCAATAACCACAGCTGCCCTTCGGGGCCAAGACGTTC
>RKRZ01000032.1 GCA_007571105.1 Gammaproteobacteria bacterium | reverse complement strand
TCTCCATATGTGGTTTGGCCAACGTGCCTAAGAATTGCTGCTAAGGCATCATTGTCGTGCGATTTGCCGAAAAGTTCCGAAGCTTCACCTTTTTCCATAAGGTTGCTTTTGAGCTGATCAATTGCGAGGATCGCACTGTCATAGTCGAGCACATGTGGAGTTGAAGGCTATGAAGGTGGAGGTGGTAGTTGACCTGCATCAAATTGCCAAAGCAGCCGTCATGTGGTTCGATAGTCGGCAATGAGATTTAGCGCGATTTTCCCTGCGTCATCCACGAGGTAACACCCGAGGGCAGTAATTAAGAAATAGGGGGCTTATTGCTAGGACTATTCGCCCAGACGCGGCATTAGTTCGACCAGATTGCAGGGTCGGGTTCGATAATCCAGCTGCTTTTCTATCAATTGATCCCAGGCATCCCAGCAGGCTCCGGGCGAACCGGGCAACACGAATAGGTAACGTTGGTTGGCGACGCCGGCCAGCGCACGTGACTGCAACGTAGAAGTGCCGATGGTCTCGAAGGACAGAACGCGGAACATCTCACCGAATCCGTCGATCTTCTTGTCCAGCAGGGGAGTGATGGCTTCCGGAGTGCCGTCGCGCCCAGTCACTCCGGTTCCTCCAGTGGTGATTATCACCTGCACTTCGGGGTCGATCAGCCAAGCACTGACTTGCGCACGAATCTGGTGGATGTTATCCGGCACCAGATTGCGGGCGATCAGACGGTGTCCGGTGGCCTCAAGTTTCTCAACAAGTAGGTCACCCGACCTGTCTTGTCCGGAATCGCGGCTGTCTGAGACAGTCAGAACCGCGATGCCAAGCGAGATAAATTCGCGTTCGTTCATGTGCCGTCCTCACGGACTAGTATAAGTCCCTGCCATCAATATGGAGACATCTTCGCGCGTCAGTGTGCCGCCATGTAACGCAGAGGCGGTCAACACATCGAAACCATCATCCAGCAATGCTTTGAGGTCTTCTACACCTCGGATCCCACCAGCAGCAATCCAATTTCGTTCAGGCTGTCGCGCTCGCGTTTGATAAAGCAACTCCCAATCCGGGCCGTTCATTGAGCCGACCCGATGCAGGCACATTGCAATGATGGATTCCGGCCACTGTGCGGGCTGATCCCAGATTTGCTGGCCGCCCATCAGACCATCCTGGCTGAAATCCAGAGAAAGGATGGAGAAGATTCCTTCTTGTGGCCAGGTGTCGGCATATTCTGTGCCTAGAACGCGCCGAGAATTTTCCGGGCCTTCGGTATTGGCGTCATTCGACGGTCCCGCATCTACCCAAAATTCAACTTCCGGATGTTCGGCGCAAAGTTCTAAAATAAGCCCGCTCTGAGAAGAGTTTCCCATGATGGCATCCAGGTCCGCAATATAAAGCACCGGAAACGGGGCGAATTCGAGTAGGGCATCAACAACGCTGCCGGGGCGCGTCTCGTGGGTGAGGACGGAGCGAAGAGGTTGATACGTTGCCCGCTCACCGCGTACTGCTTGCACGGTCTGTCCTTGCATGAGATCGATAACAGGGATGATATGACGCATGACAAAACTTCTGATCTTTGAGTTTGTGTGTGGAGGGGGCTTTCAGGGAAAGCAGCCGTCAGAGGGCTTGCTGCAGCAGGGCCGGGAGATGCTTCAGGCAGCTTTGGAGGACTTCTCGACGGTCATGGAATCGGTATCAGTTTATACCGTGCTGGAGCAACGCTTCGCATTCGAGACTTTGGCGGCCGTTCGTTATGTTGAGCCCCAAGAGCCTTGGCGGGACGCATGGCAGGAGCAATTGCGTGCTTCTGATGCGGTGCTGGTGATCGCACCTGAAAGCGAGGGCGAGTTGGAGGCCCTGTGTACAGAGGTTGTGCGCGAGGGAAAAATCAGTCTCAACTGCACGCCCGATTCGATTCGATTGTGCACAGATAAGAAGCATCTTTGCGCTCATCTCATGGGGCGGGGAATTCCTGTCGTTGAGACATGCGAATTGGGCTTGGAGAGTGCACTGCCGGATTTCGGCGTCATCAAACCGCGTGATGGAGCGGGGTGCGAGGATACGTATCGGTTGCCTGTCGAGGGTTCTCTGATTCAGAATTTGGATGGGGAGCGAGAATGGATCTGGCAGCCTTGGGTGCCGGGAGAGTCCGTCAGCTTGAGTTTGCTGTTTGGTGACAATTTTGTAGAGGTGCTGTCACATAATCAGATGCCTTGTGAAATTCATAATGACGGCCGTGTTTCTGCACCCCATGTCGAAGTGGGTGCGCTGAATGACGATGTGGCTTTGCGTCAAACTGCGATGGAGGTTGCGGCACAGGTTTTTGAGGCGATTTCGGGTTTGCGCGGTTATGTTGGGCTGGATGCGGTATGGTGCGAGGGGGAATTGACCGTCCTGGAAATCAATCCGCGCATTACACTGGCCTACGTCGGGATTGTGGCGAACCCGAGTAACATATCTTTGGCGGCGGCACTGCTGCAGGCGCATGGATTAGAGGAAATATCGGCATGAGGCACATCATCGGTTGGGATATTGGGGGGGCGAATATCAAAGCGGTCCAGATCAACGAGGCAGGGCAGGCGATTCATGTTTGGCACCGGGCGGCTCCGCTGTGGCGAGGTCTGCATCGACTGACTGACTCAATTAGCGCAATTCGGTCTACGGCTGAAGGGGACCAATGCGAACATGTGGTCACCATGTCGGGGGAATTAGCGGATATTTTTCCGACGCGCAGCGAAGGCGTGCGCCAGATTGGCAGCGCAATGCAGCGCACGTTGGGCAAAGAGCCGGTGCTGTTCTTTTCTTCCGAATCGGATTTCATGGATTACCCGGAGCGCAAGGCGGAAGAGGTGGGATCCATGAACTGGTATGCCTCGTCACAATTGGCGGCGCGTCTGGTCAAGGATGGCGTGTTTCTGGATGTCGGCACCACCACAACCGACATCACCCTGATTCGAAATCACGAAGCGCAGATCATGGGCTACACGGATGCGGAACGCCTGATGAGTGGAGAATTGCTGTATACCGGCGTGTTGCGGACTCCGTTGATGAGTCTGGCACCGCAGATCGTTATCGGTCGGCAAAAATACAACCTGATGGCAGAACACTTTGCCGTCATGGCGGATGTCTACAACTTGCTGGGGACGCTGCCGGAGAAACTCATTCCTTTTGAGACTCCGGATGGGGACGGATGCTCAAAATTTGAATCCGCCCGCCGCATCGCCCGAATGATCGGTCGGGATTGCGAGGAAGATGGATCGTTGGGTGAGTGGACCCGGCTGGCGCAAGTTTTTGCCGACCTGCAATGCGAGCGCATCGCGGACATGCTGCAGCGAATCAACGCCACATCCGTCATGGACCTTGTGGGGACGGGCACCGGGCGTTTTGTGCTCGAGGGCGTTGCGAAACACAGCAAAATGACCTATTACGACATCAATACGCTGCTGGATACTCGGGGGGTGGTCTCCGGTCCCTTCACATTGGCGGACTGCCTGCCAGCCTATGCCGTCGCCGAATTATTTCGGCGGGGTCATGCGAATCGCTGAGCTTCCCTGGCAAGCGGACCCGACGCGCCGTTTTCAGCAATTCGCCGGCCAACCATGGTCGGTATTATTCGATAGTTGCCACGATCAAAGCGGGCAGGGACGTTACGACATCTTTGCGGCGGCACCGTACGCGACGGTTGAAGCGGTCGGCAATCAGGTTGTGGTGCAGCGCGGCGGGGAGCGGCAGATGCTGCAAGGCAATCCGTTTGAGCTGCTTGCGCAACAGTTGGGAACCTTGTCAGAGCCGTCTGGCGATCTGCCATTCAGTGGCGGCGCTATGGGTTATTTCAGTTACGAGTTGGGTCGGCGCTGTGTTGATCTGGAATCTCGCCGCGAATATCTGGAGTATCCAGAGTTGGCGGTGGGACTGTATGACTGGGTGGTCATCACTGACCATCATGAACAGCAATGCTTTCTGGTGTCTCAGGAGCGGGCGCATGAGACGCGCCTGATTTGGGATGAATTGCTGCACATGCTGCATGAGGAAGTGGAGGTGGAAGAGGAGCACTTTCGCATCCTGAATGCGCCTCAATCTAATTTCAGCCACGACGGATATGCCGCCGCGTTTCAAACGGTGCGCGATTACATTCAGGCAGGGGACTGTTATCAGGTGAATTTGGCGCAACGTTTTGCGGCCCCTAGCGAAGGTCGGTTATGGGCCGCTTACGGGCGAGCCCGCACCATGAATCCTGCGCCGTTTTCGGCTTACTTTCATCACCCGAAACTGGAAATCTCAAGTTCCTCTCCGGAGCGTTTCCTGCGCGTCTGCAATGCACAGGTGGAGACGCGGCCGATTAAGGGGACGCTTCGGCGTATCGAAGGCAAGGAGGCAAAACAATGCGCACAATTGCAGAACAGTGCCAAAGATAGGGCGGAAAATCTGATGATTGTTGATCTGCTTCGCAATGATCTGAGCAAAAATTGTCGGCAGGGTAGCGTGATGGTGCCGGAATTGTTTGTCACAGAGAGTTTTGCAACCGTTCATCATTTGGTCAGCACCATAACCGGCACGTTGCGAGAAGGCCGCCATGCGCTTGATTTGCTGGAGGGTTGTTTTCCAGGCGGCTCAATCACCGGTGCGCCAAAGCGTCGCGCCATGGAAATCATTGAGGAACTGGAGCCGAATGCACGCGGTGTTTACTGTGGAAGTCTGGCGTATATCGGTTTTGATGGGAACATGGACAGCAACATTGCAATTCGCACGACGGTGCAAGCCAATGGAGAGACATGCCTGTATGCGGGAGGAGGGCTGACTTTCGGTTCTACTATGGAAGCTGAGTATCAGGAATGTTTGGACAAGGCAGCGGCTATGCGGGCAGTTTTGGAGGAATTTGTAGAGCATAAATAATTCTGCAGAATCAATAACTAGTAGAAAACTCATATAAGAAGTCAGAGAGAGGACAGGTTTCGCTGCAGGCCCCGTTTGATACAATCAAATTTGGCTTTTCGCGGATTGAGTGGACGACTTATGGAACTGGAAATCTATCGCCAAATTCTGTTGGCCGGATTCATTGTCACGATGATTTTTGGCGCCGTCGCTTTCAAGACCAATTTCTGCACCATGGGGGCGGTGTCGGACGTGGTCAATATGGGCGACACCGGACGCCTGCGCGCTTGGGTGTTGGGCATGGCGGTCGCAGTTCTGGGCGTGACCCTTCTTGAATACATCAATCTGGCGAATATGGGTCTGGTGGCTGACTCGGAAACCGGACGCCCGCCGTATCGTGTGGCGATCTTTCGGTGGCCTCGATTTATTGTCGGTGGGGCGTTGTTCGGGATTGGCATGACGCTCGGTTCCGGTTGCGGCAATCGCACGATGGTGCGCATCGGCGGCGGCAACCTGAAATCGATTGTGGTGTTGCTGACCATGGGCGTGGCCGGCTATCTGATGATTTTTACCAACTTTGGCTACTACGTGTTCCTGCAATGGATGGAGCCGGTGTACGTGAACTTCAAGGAATGGGGCGTCGCGGATCAGTCTCTAGGGGCCATTGTCAGTGGCGCATTGAGCCTGCCGCAAGGCGCAGCTTCTTTGGGTGCAGGTCTGTTTGTCGCCGCCGGCATGTTGGCGTGGATTTTGCGTGATTCGTCGTTTTTTGAAAACCGCGACAATGTGCTCGCTGGGGTGGTGCTGGGCTTGTGTGTGGCGGCGGCTTGGTATTTGACTGCCGGTTCGATGGGACAGGAATTGCTGGATGAAGTCAGTTTTCTGGAAGGTGACGAACGGCCCTATGGCGTGGGCGCGCAGTCGCTGACCTTTGTACAGCCGGCCGCTGTGCTGATCCGGTATTTGGAGACTGGGTTCGCGAGTCAGTTTATAAGCTTTGCCCTGGTTGCCGGAGCCGGCGTGATTCTGGGTGCATTTTTGTACGCGGTGCTGGCGCAGAGATTCCACTGGGAATGGTTCCAGTCACTCGGTGATGTGGCGCGGCATGTGATTGGCGGATTGCTGATGGGATTCGGTGGCGTGTTGTCGATCGGGTGTACGATTGGACAGGCAGTGTCGGGCGTGTCAACGCTGGCGGTCGGTTCTTTCATCACCTTCGTTAGCATTTATCTGGGCAGTGCATTGACGATGAAGGTGCAATACTACAAAATGGTCTACGAAGACGAGGCCAGCGTGGGTGGCGCGTTGATGACGGGATTGGCAGACTTGCGCTTGGTGCCACAGAAATGGCGCCGTTATGACGCCATTTAAAGAGAATCGGGTCGTTAGCTCAGCCAGGTAGAGCACCGGACTTTTAATCCGTTGGTCGCAGGTTCGATTCCTGCACGACCCACCATCCTTTTGCCCTTGATAAGCAAGGGATTTACTGCATCTTCAGTCGCTGGAGAGCGGTTAATCACCGGCGAGTTGTGTATAATCAGAACATAGCGAAAGAACGGCGTTAGCCGTTCGAAAGTTGAATTAATTCAGCAGGAGTTTGTTCATGACGCAAGTCTCAAAGATAAAAGTCCCTGAGGGGCATTCTCTGCATCATGTCTGTTGTCCTCACGATTGCCCTGACACCTGCTCCATGTTGGTGACGCGCGATGACAGTACGGGTCGCGCCGTTCGGGTTCAAGGCGACCCGACGCACCCAGTGACACGCGGGTATTTGTGCAATAAGGTCAATCATTACCTAGATCTGGTCTACAACGACAACCGAGTTCTTTATCCCCACAAGCGGGTTGGTCCTAGAGGGCCCGGCGCTAAATTCGAGCGAATTAGTTGGGATGAAGCGCTCGACATGATCACCGACAATTTCAAGGAAGTCATTGAAAAGCATGGTTCGGAAGCCGTGCAGCCGTATTCGTATTCCGGCACGCTGGGCATGCTCGGTTATTGGGCGATGGATCAACGCTTCTGGAACAAGATGGAGGCGGCTCGGTTGGAGCAGACCATCTGCATTTACGCTGCCATGTGGGCCGGCATCCACACCTATGGCGTGGCCAACGGACCTGCAATTCAGGATGCTGCAACGGAGGCGGAATTGATTGTGTTGTGGGGAGCCAATCTGGTCAGCACGGGAGTGCACGCCATTCCGTTCATCCGTGAGGCGCAGGAACGGGGCGCGACGCTGGTGGTGATTGATCCGCGTGTGACACGCACCACGATGATGGCCGACTGGCATATTCAGCCGAAGCCGGGCACCGACGCCGCCTTGGCGCTGGGTGCGATGAAGATCATCGTCGATCGGGGACTGCATGATGAGGAGTTCCTGAAAGAGCAGACGGTTGGTTGGGAGGAGTTCCTGGAGAAGAAACTCCCGGACTATCCGGTCGACAAGGTGGCCAAAATCACCGGAGTGTCAGAAGAGGACATTGAAAAGTTTGCGTTGCTGTATGCCAGCACCAAGAAGTCCTTTATCCGAGCCAATTACGGTTTGAATCGCCATCAGAATTCCGGCCAGACCTGCCGGGCGGTTCTGGTGATGCCGTGCATTACCGGTTCGTGGCGTGAGCCCCTTGGGGGCGCCGCCTTCGGCACGCTCGAGGAGATGTGGCTGCAGTTTGACTTAGGCAAACTGCAACGCCCGGACTTGGGTGACCGGGCCAATAAGCGCATCGTGAATATGGTGCAGATTGGCCGGGCCTTGGCAGACAACATTGGCTCGGACGACAAGCCCATGGATCCGCCGATTCATTCCTTGTTCGTCTACAACTCGGACCCCGCCAACTGTGCGCCCAATTCGGGCAATGTGCGTCGGGGACTGATGCGCGATGATCTATTTGTTGCTGTGCACGACACGTTCTGGACCGACACCTGCGATTATGCGGATGTCGTGTTGCCGGCAGACACGCAGCTCGAGCGCATGGACTTGCATGCCGCATACGGCCATTGGCATTTCAGCCTGAACAAGGCGGTGATCGAGCCGCTGGGTGAGAGTTGCGCCAACACGGAGTTGTTCCGACGGATGGCGGAGAAGATGGGCTATGTGGAAGAGGGCGACAATGCCTTCACACAGACCGATGAAGAAATGATTCGCGACATCTTGTTTGATGAGGAAGTCAATCCGCTGATGGAAGGCATCGAGTACGAGCAGCTGGTTGAAAATGGCTGGGCGCGAGCGAGCGAGAAATCCAAGCGGCGAGACTTCATGAATCCGGAGGTTGGCTGGCCGACGGAAAGCAAGAAGATCGAGATTTACAGCAAGACGCTGGAGGCCGAGGGAGAGGACCCGCTGCCGACTTACCATCCGGAAGTCGAGGGTCAGGAAGATCCGAAACGCGAGCAGTATCCGATTCAGGTGCTGAGTTCTGCAGCGCACTACTTCATTGGCGATTCGTTCCAGTCAGTCCCGCGCCTGCAGGCCATGATGTCCCGACCCACAGTCGAGATGAGTGTTGGGGATGCGAAGGAGCGCGGCATTGAGGATGGCGACTTGGTGCGGCTGTTCAATGATCGCGGCGAGACCTATTGTTATGCCGTGGTGATTGAGGGCTTGCTCGATGGGGTTTGCGCGACGCAAAAGCAGTTCAAAGGCAGCAATACGCCTGGGGGCGTGAATGTCAACGTCCTGAACTCAGAAATGCTGACTGACTTCGGCAACAGCCCGACCTTCTATTCCTGCCTGGCAGAGATTGAGAAGGCAGATGACGAGGCCACCAAGAAGGCGCGTCTGGAGGAGTTGGGCGGCGTTGAAGGCTACATTGCCGCGTGGCGAAACAAGAATCGGGATTCTGATCTGTCGGATGAGCAGATTCTGGAATTCGCGAAGAAAGAACATCCGGGGGTGTTCCACTGATGACTCAGGAAAACGTAGAACAACAATTCCGCGATCCGCTAAATCTGCCGGTACCTGACCGTCGGGTGCAAACCCTTCGAGTCGGGTTCAGGGATGGCGAGATCAAGAGCATTCGAAATCTGACGCATGACACCTACGAGATCATCGTCAAACTGGAGGACGATCGGCGCCTAGGAGAGGCCGGACAGTTCTGGACGCTTCGCGTCCCAGGCATCCGCAAGCCGCGTCCTTATTCGTTTGCTCGCGCTCCGGAGTCGGAAGCGCCCGGCGAGCACACCTTCTTCATTCGTCTGGTGCCCGGCGGGGAATTGTCTGAATGGTTGGCCGGCGAGGACCGAACTGGTGAGAAGGTCACTTTGTCGGGGCCTTTAGGCAAATTCGGACTGGATCCTTCGATGCAGGACATGGTTTGCATTGCCGGCGGTTCCGGAATGAGCGCGGTGTATTCGGTGATTGAGCATGCGGCGAACATTCAGGTGCCTCGCAATTGCCACTTCTTCTATGGGGCTCGTGCGCAACGCGACTTGTATTTGGAAGAAGAGATTGAGGCTCTGAAAGAGCGGTGGCACCCGGACTACACTCTGGAGTTTGTGCAGGTGCTCAATGAAGAGCCGGAAGACTCCGATTGG
The DNA here is from genome assembly GCA_007571105.1 of Gammaproteobacteria bacterium. GTDB lineage: Bacteria > Pseudomonadota > Gammaproteobacteria > Poriferisulfidales > Poriferisulfidaceae > Poriferisulfidus. Next base: position 1,877 of record RKRZ01000032.1, on the reverse strand, counting down.
GATGGAGGACGTGGCTTTGTGACGGATTATTTCAAAGAGAATTATCTGGACACAGGGAAAATGGACATCGACCAGATCAAGGCCTATTTCTGTGGACCACCTCCAATGATTGATGCCGGTATTGCGGTGCTGAAGGAAGCTGGATTGAGCGATGCCAATATCTACTACGACAAGTTCGAGGATGCACGCTCTCCGTTGCCGGTGATCGACAACACCAAATGCGTGTTGTGCGATGAGTGTCTGATGGTCAAGCCGGTATCCAATTGCATTGTCGAGGTCGCCCAACTCAGTCCGACCAATGGCAGTGAGCCGGGCACGATGGAGTTTGAGCGGATTGAGCCCGCATCAACTGCAGGGCTGTATTACAACACGCTGTATATCAACGAGGCTGAATGCATTCGGTGTTACGCGTGTGTGGAGATCTGTCCAGCCAAGGCAATTTCTCCGCAGTTTGAGCCGACGCCAAAGACGCTGGCTCGCGTGGTTTCCTGATATTTGGAATGAGTGCACTGTCCTGAAAGCTTTAGGACAGTGTCTCCAGGCGCTGGAGCATAGCGTCCATGATCTTTGGTGGGGCGACCAGAATGTCGCCGCTTTCAAGCACAGAATCTCCGCCACTCAGGTCATGTACGAGTGCGCCGGACTCTTGGGCCAGCACAATGCCGGCGGCTACATCCCAAGGTTTCAGGCCAAACTCCCAAAAACCATCAAAACGCCCGGCTGCGACATAGGCCAAATCCAACGCGGCAGAGCCGGCGCGACGGATTCCCGCGGTCCCGGGAATCAGTACCTTCAAGGTTTCCAGATATTGCTGCAGGTTGGCGCCGTCGCGAAACGGGAAGCCAGTCGCGAGCAAGGCGTCGTTGAGTCCTTGCGAGTTTCGTGCGCGAATGCGGTGTCCGTTGAGATTGGCTCCACGCCCGCGGATGGCGGTAAACAATTCCTGTTTGAACGGGTCGTAGATGACCCCCAAAACCAGCAGGCCCTGTTGCTGAAGGGCAATGGACACTGCATAGTGCGGAATGCCGAACAGGAAATTGGTTGTCCCGTCCAGAGGGTCGATCAGCCACTGGGATTCGGCATCGGCGGGGGTGTCAGGGACGGTTTCCTCGGCCTGAATGCCGTGTTCCGGATGAGCGCGGCGCAGGCGATGAATAATTTCCTGTTCCGCTTCCCGATCGACACTGGTGACGAAATCGTGTGAGCCCTTGCGAGCCACTTCAATACGGTCCGTAAATTGATGATGTCGGATGATAATCTTGCCGGCTGCTTGAGCGGCATTCACGGCAATGTTCAGCAACGCATCCATAAAAGGCTCCCAAGCCGGTGTTGCGGTGCGCTGTCTCCGACCCGTAATGACAGGGCAATTTTAAGGTACGCACCCATCGGCGGCATACAATAGGATGAACGCAGTTGTTGAGATTGGATGATGTCGCGGCCCGGGCACATGCTGGCGCAATGTTTGCTGGGTCTGCTTGTGCTGACGGGGCTGCTGTTTTGGCAGTGGGCGATGTTGCAGGATTTCTACGCCGGCATCGTGATGACAACCTGGGAGTGGGGAATATATGCGGGGCTTGGGGCAGTTGGAGTTATCGCAGTGTTGCGAGGGCTTTGGTTGCTTCAATTCTATAGACGCGAGAACGCGGCAATTGATGAGTTCATGGAGCAATTGGACTTCACGCTCACATTAGCAGGGTTGGAGAGTATTCGGGAAAGTTTGATCGTGCGCCGCTATCGGGCTATGCAGCAAAGTCGAGGCAATTCCGATTGCTTGTCCGTTTTGTCTGCATCCTTGTGGCGAGAGGAGCAGGTGCGGGGCAATGCGCTCAGCCTTGCCCGTCGTACGCTACTGTTGATTGGAATAGCAGGAGCCATGT
>RKRZ01000055.1 GCA_007571105.1 Gammaproteobacteria bacterium | reverse complement strand
GAATAAATGGTCGGCAAATTCCGACCATTTTTCCGCCTTATATTTCAATAGCTTACAAAGGGGATATGTGGATAACTTTTTAAAAATCGGGTGCCTGAAAAGCGAATTTTGGTATTCGCCCCCTTATTAGGGAGATCGATTCAGGTCTGTTTTCGGGTCTGATGCAACACGGCGAGCACCAAAATGGCCAGCCAGATCGCACCGGCCCATCCGCCGCGCGAATTGTTGTCGATGAGCGGCAATATGGCATCACCAGAATCGGTGAATTTCTGCAACATTTTCAGGCTGAATACCATGGCGGCGTGTGCACCAATGCACAACGCAAGGCTGCCAGTGCGCAGTCGCAACAGTCCCAAGCCAAGCCCGATCATCAGCAACAGGCCCAATTGCGGGAGTTCCATCAGCACGGTGTGCGGCAAGCGCATCACGGCATCTAAAAGCATAATGCCTCCGCCCAGCCAGTGATCGGCCGAAGCGCCGTCGCCGATGGGCCGGATGAAATGGACAAGGGCATACAGCACCGTGGAGCCAACAAGGGGAATCAGGAAAAACTTGCCCGTGTCCGATAGCAGCAGGCCTCGAAAATACAACTCTTCCAGTGTGGCGACAGCAAATCCAATCAGCAAATAAATGCCTGCACGATAAATCAGCTCATTGCTCCACAGCCACCAGTCCGGATCTCGCGCGCCCACCCAAACCAAAAACAGCCACAACGGCAGCAATAGAATCAGGGTGGTGCCGAATCCGGCAAGGATGTGCGTGGCGGCCTCTCCAGTCTGAAGCCCTAGTGCGCTGCGCGCCATGCCGTCGCGAATTGCCCAACCCACAATCAGCACCAGCACAGTCAGCATGGCTCCGTACTTGACGAACTTATGGTGGGGCAGCGTGAGGTCCAGTTCCACGTGTGCCGCTCCCATCAAAACCGACCCGAGCGCAAGTCCGAGTAGCAGTAGGAAGGTGTAGAGCAGAAAGTTTCTCATGAGTGCGGGACAGAGAGAGTGAGCCGGTCAAATGATAATACCTGCTTTTAACACAAGAGAGGGTGCGCACTGCTTCAATATGCAAACGCATGGCAAAATTCGTTGCGCTTTCAGGGTCTTGGCTTGCCTCGGTTATAATGGATCGGGTGTGATTTTCGGGCGTTCGAACTCCTGCAAGCGGCAAAAAATCGGATTTTCACGACACTTTGGCACAAACTTGCAGAGCGCTGGCGCAAAGCGAAAGTGGCGGAATTGGTAGACGCGCTGGCTTTAGGTGCCAGTGGGATTATCCCGTGAGAGTTCGAGTCTCTCCTTTCGCACCACACCCCCGACACAGGATTCCCTGATGGAAGTGACCCTCGAGGAAAACGGCAATACGGCACGCACGTTAAAAGTGACGGTGCCGCAGGAGCAGTATGCGAAGCAGCTGGACGCCCGTCTGCGCCATTTGTCCAAGACCTTGCGCATCAAGGGTTTTCGCCCCGGACGCGTGCCACTGCAGATCGTGCGTCAGCGCCACCTTCAGGAAGCCCATGAGACGGTTGCCTCGAAGCTCATCGACTCCTCATTGAGGGAAGCCTTGCAGATGAAGCAACTGGCCCCGGTGGTGACCCCGAAAGTCGTCATGGACTCGATTGGCGAGGATGTCCCCTTCGTCTATCGGGCCGAATTCGATGTCTTCCCGAGTATTAGCGAAGAACAAATCAAGGCGCTCAAACTGACCGAGTGGCAGGTAGAGGTTGCCGCGTCGGATGAAGAACTCGCAATGAACAGACTTCGGGAGCACCATGTTGAATGGAATCCGGTAGAGCGCCCATTAGCATCCGGGGATCAGGTCAGTTTTCTGTACGAAATGGCGGAAGGTGATGGAGAGGTTGCGGAGTTCAGCGATGACAGCAAGGATCTGGTTCTGGTGGTCAAACCCGACACCTTCCTGGAAGAGGCGCATGCCGAGTTATTGGGCATGCGCGCAGGCGACGAAAAGCTGTTCCGCATTGATTTTCCGGTGCGCGAAGCCCACCCGTTCTCAGGACAATCGCGACAATTCCGTGTGCGCATCAAGGAAGTTCGTGAGCCGGTCGAGCCGAGCCTTGAGGATTCTGCCTTTTTGCAGAAGTTTGATTGTGCGAGTCTGGATGATTTGCGCGCCCTCGTGCGTCGGCATCTGGACAGTCGCCGATCCGAATTATTGCGCAAGCGGCATGAGGAGCAGATTGTGCATGGCTTGGTGGCTTCATCGGCATTGGCTGTCCCTGTATCATTGGAACAGTGGTGTCTGGAAGTCCGTGCACGCGAATCGGGTCTGGAGCAGGTCCCGGAGGGCGAACACCCTTTGCGCGCCGCCGCACGGCACGATGCGCAGCACATCACGGTGTACCAGGTGCTGCGAAACTTGAGCGCCATAGAGCCGAGTGAGGAAGACCGAACGAAGACGCGGGATGCCTATCTCACCCAGTTTCGGGATCCGAACGCCGGTCGCGAACAGATCCGAAGGGACACTCAGACACGCGATCATCTGGAGCGCGAGGCCACCTGGACGGCATTAATCCGCTGGGTTTTGGAGCGCGCCGAGGTTACTCGAGAGACTTTGAGCATGGAACAGTTGCAGGAGGGTCAAAAATAATGGATATCCAGTCGCAATACATCCCGATGGTAGTGGAGCAAAGTGCTCGCGGAGAGCGCGCCTACGACATTTATTCGCGCATGCTCAAGGAGCGGGTGGTGTTTCTGGTGGGTGGCATCGACGATCATGTGGCAAACCTGGTGGTGGCGCAAATCCTGTTTCTGGAGTCCGAGAATCCGGACAAAGAAATCTCGCTCTACATCAATTCTCCCGGCGGCTCGATCAGCGCCGGACTTGCCATCTATGACACCATGCAGTTCTGTCGCCCGGACATCAGCACGCTGTGTGTCGGCCAGGCGGCCAGCATGGGTGCGCTGCTGCTGGCGGCAGGGGCGGCTGGCAAGCGTTTTGCCCTGCCGCACTCGCGCATCATGATTCACCAGCCTTTGGGCGGTTTTGAAGGACAGGCGACCGATGTGGACATTCATGCGCGTGAGGTTTTGCGGGCTCGTGAGGAGATTAATAAGGTGCTGGCGCAACACACGGGCCAAAAGGTTGATAAAATCAGAGAGGACACGGAACGTGACCACTTCATGAGTAGCGACAGCGCGAAGGAGTACGGCCTCATCGACCAGGTGTTGGAAAGTCGCGCAGACCTCAAGTCATCCGATTAAGCCGGAAGGTGCCCCATGGCAAAAGATAAAGACGACGCTGACACGCCAAAAGATTTGCGGCGCTGCTCGTTCTGTCACAAGAGCCAGAGCGAAGTGAAGCGGATGATTGCCGGTCCGAAGGTCTACATCTGCGATGAATGCGTGCAGGTGTGCAACGACATCATGTGCGAGGAGTTGGCGCTGGAGGAAGATCCGGAACAGCGCGATGACAGCTTGCCGATTCCGGAGGATATTTACCAGTCGCTGGAAGAGCACGTGGTGGGTCAGGAGCAGGCCAAAAAAGTATTGTCGGTGGCGGTCTACAACCATTACAAGCGTTTGGGGTTGCACGGCCCGGATCAAAGCGCGTCAGGCGACGACGACGAGGCCGATGTGGAACTGGCCAAGAGCAACATCTTGCTGATCGGCCCGACAGGCTCCGGCAAGACTCTGCTTGCCGAGACGTTGGCGCGGCGTCTCAATGTGCCCTTCACGATTGCTGATGCGACGACCCTGACCGAGGCCGGCTATGTCGGGGAAGATGTCGAGAACATCATCCAGAAGCTGCTGCAGAAGTGCGACTACGACGTCCAGAGTGCGCAAAAGGGCATTGTGTACATTGATGAGATCGACAAGATTTCCCGCAAGTCTGACAATCCGTCCATTACGCGAGACGTATCCGGCGAAGGGGTCCAGCAGGCGCTGCTGAAGTTGATCGAAGGCACGATTGCCTCGGTGCCGCCGCAAGGCGGCCGCAAGCATCCGCAGCAGGAGTTCCTGCAGGTCGACACCAGCAACATTTTGTTCGTCTGCGGCGGGGCGTTTGCAGGATTGGACAAGATCATCCGCGCGCGCACCGAAAAGAGCGGCATTGGCTTCGGCGCAGACATTTACAGTCTGGAGACGAAGCAGATGAAGGAAGTCTTGTTGGAGACACAGCCCCAGGATTTGATTCAGTATGGCTTGATCCCGGAATTCGTCGGGCGCCTGCCGATGGTGGCCGTGCTCGAGGAGCTGGATGAAGAGATGCTGGTGCGGGTGCTGAGTGAGCCCAAGAATTCACTGGTGCGCCAGTACAAGAAGCTGTTCGGCATGGAGCAGGTGAAATTGGAATTTCGCGGTGAGGCTTTGCGCGCCATTGCCCACGCCGCAAAAGAGCGCCAGACCGGCGCTCGCGGCCTGCGCACGATCCTGGAGAATGTGCTGCTTGAGACCATGTACGACCTGCCGTCTTTCGAAGGAGTGATCAAGGTGGTGATTGACGAATCCGTGATTGAGGGCGAGAAGGAGCCGTACCTGATCTACGAAGAGACCGTCGCAGAAGATCGCCGCGCCTGATTGAGCGGGGTCCTCGCGCCAGGCTCGGGGCTCAAAATCGGGCGGTATTTAGGGGAGAACATGGGATTGCCGGTTGAATCTTCACGATATAATCCCCATATCTGACCTGGCAGGCCCGTGATGGCTTGCGAATTTAGTTGCCGGTGGTATTGCTATGAGTGAAAAGGCCAAAATCAAGATTTCTCCGGATGCGGTGCTGCCCGTCTTGCCTCTGCGCGACGTGGTGGTCTATCCGGGCATGGTGTTGCCGTTGTTTGTTGGCCGCGAAAAATCCATTCGTGCGGTACAGACTGCAATGGAGTCGAACAAACAGATTTTGCTGCTGACTCAAAAAGCGGCCGACATTGACGACCCTGAACCGGACGGTATTTATTCTGTCGGCACCATCAGTTCCATCCTGCAGTTGATGGAATTGCCGGACGGCACAATCAAGGTGCTGGTGGAAGGCGCGTACCGCGCGCGCGTGGCGGAGTATCAGGAGGACCCCGACCAGTACCTGAGCGCGCAGGTTGAGAAACTGGACGACGAGCAGGATATTGGAGATCCGAAAGAAATCGCTGCGCTGGTGCAGTCGCTGCACAAGAGTTTCGAGCAATACGTCAAGAGCAACAAAAAAATTGCGCCGGAGACGTTGGCTTCCTTGTCAGGCATTGATGATGCTTCACGCCTGGCCGATACGATTGCCACCCACATGACCCTGAAACTCGAGGAGAAGCAGAAAATTCTCGAGATCCTGTCGGTGCGCGAACGGATTGATTCGCTGCTGAAGCAAATCGAGTCGGAGCAGGAGTTGCTGAGTCTGGAGAAGCGCATTCGCGGCCGCGTCAAGCAGCAGATGGAGAAGAGTCAGCGCGAGTATTACTTGAACGAGCAGATGAAGGCAATCCAGCAGGAATTGTCTGACAACGAGGAAGGGGAGAGCGAAGCGGACGAGTTGGCGCGCAAGATCGAAGAGGCCGGCATGAGCAAGGAGGCTACCAAGAAGGCCAAGCATGAACTTGGCAAATTGCGCATGATGTCGCCGATGTCGGCGGAGGCGACGGTGGTGCGCAACTATGTCGACTGGTTGATCAACGTGCCGTGGAAGAAGCGCTCGCGCATCTGTCGGGATCTGAAAAAAGCGGAAAAAGTGCTGGAAGCGGATCACTACGGTCTTGAGAAAGTCAAGGAACGCATCCTGGAATACCTGGCGGTGCAGAATCGGGTGAAGAAGATCAAGGGTCCGATTTTGTGCCTGGTGGGACCTCCGGGCGTGGGCAAGACGAGCCTGGGGCAATCGATAGCACGCGCAACCGGGCGCGAGTTCACCCGCATGTCTTTGGGCGGCGTTCGGGATGAAGCCGAAATCCGCGGGCATCGTCGGACCTACATCGGGTCTCTGCCCGGCAAGATCATTCAGAACATGTCGCGGGTCGGGGTGCGCAATCCGTTGTTCTTGCTCGATGAGATCGACAAGATGGCGATGGATTTTCGCGGCGACCCTGCGTCGGCGCTGCTGGAAGTGCTGGACCCGGAGCAGAATCACATGTTCAACGACCACTATATGGAAGTGGACTTCGACCTGTCGGACGTCATGTTCGTGTGCACGGCCAACACGCTGAAGATTCCGCCGGCGTTGTTGGACCGCATGGAAGTCATTCGTATCTCGGGCTATACCGAAGAGGAGAAACTGAACATCGCGCAGCGCTACCTGATTCCGAAACAGATGAAGAACAACGGGCTGAAGAAATCCGAAGTCCTCATTCCGGAGCGCTCGGTGCGTGACATCGTCCGCTACTACACGCGGGAGGCGGGCGTGCGTAATCTGGAGCGCGAGCTGTCCAAGATCTGTCGCAAGACCGTCAAGCAGTTGCTTCTCAAACCCAGCACCTCGCAAATCCGCATCACTCCGTCGCGTCTGGCCAAATTGCTTGGAGTGCGCCGCCACCGCTACGGATTGGCGGATGAGAGCAATCAGATTGGCCAGGTGAATGGACTGGCCTGGACATCGGTGGGCGGCGAGATGCTGCGGGTCGAAGCCGCGGTGATCCCCGGCACCGGCAAGTTGATTTATACCGGACAGCTGGGCGACGTCATGCAGGAGTCGATCAAGGCGGCGCAGACCATCGTGCGCAGCCGTGCCGAGGCTCTGGGCATTTCTCCGGAGTTCCACAAGAAGCGGGACATCCATGTGCATGTGCCGGAAGGCTCGACGCCGAAGGATGGTCCGAGTGCCGGCATCACCATGACCATGGCCATCATTTCCGTGTTGGCAGAAGTGCCGGTGCGCGCGGATGTCGCTATGACCGGAGAGATCACTCTGCGCGGCGAAGTGCTTCCGATCGGCGGACTGAAGGAGAAGTTGCTGGCGGCATTGCGTGGGGGAATTAGCACGGTGGTGATTCCGAAAGAGAACGAAAAGGACTTGGTGGAATTGCCGCGGAACATCCGACAGAATCTGGACATTCACGTCTGCCAGTGGATTGAAGAGGTGATGGATGTCGCCCTGGAATGGGTGCCGCAACCGGACTTGTTGACAGAGAAAGAAGGGCAACAGAAAGTGGCCTCGGACGAATCCGGGCAGCGCGATTCTGCGCTGCATCATTGATGCGAACTCCGCTCCCGCGCGGGAGCGAAGATGAGTCATTGCGAGATGTGGGTATAATCCCCTCAACTCCGGCAGAAATCATCATGCCAGGACACTCACAAAATTGACCGAATTGGGAGAAAATTTTCGGATGAACAAGAATGATCTCACATCAGCAATGGCTGAAGGAGCAGGCATCAGTAAGTCAGCCGCAGGCAAAGCTTTGGATTCTATGATTAAATCAATTATGGACGGGTTGAGAGCTGGAGACCGCGTAAGCATCCCGGGTTTTGGCACCTTTCAGACAAAGCATTCTGCAGCCCGAATGGGTCGCAATCCGGCCACTGGCGAATCGATTCAAATTGCCGCATCGAATCGTCCTACCTTCAAAGCAGGCAAGGCGCTCAAGGAGGCTGTTAATTAAAAAGACCCGGCTGGGTGCTTAGCTCAGTTGGTAGAGCGTCGCCCTTACAAGGCGGATGTCGGGGGTTCAAGTCCCTCAGCACCCACCAGGCAACGTGATGTGGCGGGACTGACTCTTCAACGGAGTGGTAGTTCAGTTTGGTTAGAATACCGGCCTGTCACGCCGGTGGTCGCGGGTTCGAGTCCCGTCCACTCCGCCATCAACTTGGAGACGGAGGCGGCAATCGCCTCCGTCTTCTGCTTTAAAGTCTAGACCATGCTCCATGTCATTCGTGAACGCGCCACCGGTTGGATCGCGTACCTGATTGTTTTTCTGATCAGCATTCCCTTCGCTCTGTGGGGGATCAATGAGTATTTCGGCGGCGGCAGTCGCGAAGAAGTGGCAAGCGTTGACGGCGAGCCGATCGAGTTCGTGGAGTTTCAGCAGGTGTACCAGTCGAACCTTCGCCAGCGCAAACCGGATCCCGGACAGAGTATGGAGGACATGCAAAAGGAGTTGCGCGAGCAGATCCTGGATGGGCTTATACAACGTCGCTTGATCGGAAACTTTCTGGACGCGCAGCATCTGGATGTGACGGATGCCGAGGTCATGCAGCAAATTCGGGAGATGGATGTATTCCAGGATCCGGACCATGGCGGCTTCGATGCCGAACGCTATCAGCGTCTCCTTCAGGCGAACCGGATGACGGCCGCAGAATTTGAATACGAGCAGCGGCAAACGATGCGCACGAGCATCATTGACGCCCTGTTGGAGGCTTCGGCCTTCATCACCGATGAAGCAGTCCGGGATTATCGGACGCTGCAGGATCAAACCCGGGACTTTCGCTACTTCGAAATTCCGCGCGCCCGTTTCATGAATACGGAGGCGGTCACGGCGGAAGAAATTGAAGCGCGCTATCAGGCGTCTCTGGATGCGTATACGACGCCGCGTCTCGCGCGGGTGTCGTACCTGGAAGTGAAGCGGGAAGCGTTCGAGGGGGAGTCGGGTGAGATGGATGAAGGCAAGGTTCAGAGTTATTACGAACGCCAGGCACTGGAGTTCATGGCCCCGGAGTTGCGCCGTGTGCGACAGATCTTTTTCAAGGGAGAGGAAGCAGAAAGTGCAGCTCGGACTGCCTATGAGGCATTGCAGGAGGGGGCGGATTTTGCGGAGTTAGCGCGCAGCGAATCACAGGACGAGATCAGCGCCCAAATCGGAGGAGAAATTGGATGGGTGGCGCAGGACGATCTGGCAGAAGATCTGAGCACGATGGTGTTCAGTATGGAATCGGGCACCGTGTCGCAACCCTTGACGGCTTCCCTGGGCATCTATCTGCTGGAGGTGATGGAGATTAAGGAAGCCAGTTTGCGCCCCTTGGATGAGGTTCGCGATCAGGTGATTGTGAAGTTGCGCCAGGAGGACCGGGACCGTCGCTATGCGGCCGCACTCTCTGACCTGGCGGAGTTGACGTACGAAAATCCGGAAACCTTGACGGTGGCCGCTGAGCAGATGGACTTGCAAGTGCAAGACCTGGGCGTGGTCGATCTGGATGCGCCGTCAGATCTGTTGAGCGAGACGGAAGTCGCTTCATACCTTCAGGGCTCGTCAGAAGCCTTGCAGCAGGGCGAGAACAGCGATCGCATTGATCTGTCCGAAAGTTGGGCAATTGTGTTGCGCCTGGATCACTATGAGCCGCCGACAATTCTGGCGCTGGAGGAAGTTCAAGAGCAGATTCGCGAGAATCTGGCGCTGGAGGCAGCGCAGGCGGCCCTGTTGTCTTATGCTTCAGAGTTGACGACCCGCTTGCATGAGCAGGCGAACTTTTCAGATTTGGCAACCAATGAGGCGGCCGAAATTGTGACACGGGAAGCAGCTCCCCGCAGACATGCAGAGACGTCCTCGGAAATTCTTGAGCGCGTCTTTTCGCTGTCGCGCCCGCGAGGAGAGCATCCGGTTTTTGGTATGGCGGTTCTGCCGGATGGTGTCGCGGTCATTGCGCTTGATGCTGTTCATGAACAGACCCCCGATCAGGTCCAGGATCAAGATCGACAGAGGTTGCTTTACCAAAGCCGTGTCGGCGAGGTTGAGGGGTTGACGGATTCGCTGAAGTTGCGTGCAACAATAGAAACGTATCCGGATCGCTTATAACGAACGAATTGGTCTGACCAGGAGAAACTTATGCGCATCGCCGTTCATTGGCAAATTCTTATTGCTTTGGCTCTGGCAGTTTTGCTCGGGGCTTCAATTGACGCGGACAGTGCCACTGGCCTGAGCGTGGTTCCGGTGCTCGACTTCATCGGCACGATGTTCCTCAACGCCCTCAAAATGATCATAGTGCCGCTGATCGTGGCTTCCATCATCGTCGGCATTGGCAATCTGGGCTCTGGCGCTCTGGGTAAGTTGGGCGGCAAGACGATCGCCTATTACCTGACCACCAGCGCATTGGCGATTTCGGCCGGACTGTTGCTGGTCAACTTTATTCAGCCCGGGATCACCAGTGATGGCGTGCCGGCGCAGCAGGTGCTGGGTCTGCATGCGGACACCGGCGAGATCGCCGGTAAGTTGGAAGGGCGCAGCGGTGCCGATGTCGTTGCAATTTTCCTGCGGATGATTCCTCCGAACATTGTGCAGGCGGCGGCGGATGGGCAGATGTTGGGGCTGATTTTCTTCAGCCTGCTGTTTGGCTATTTCATGGAGCGGGTCTTCCGGGATGGCCGGGATGCGCTGCACAACTTCTGGCAAGGGGTGCTGGAAGTGATGATGAAGATCACGGGCCTGATCATGTGGTTTGCTCCGATTGGCGTGTTTGCGCTGGTCGGCGAAGTCGTGATTGTGTCGGGCCTTGAAGTGTTTATTCCGCTGGCGTCTTACTTCTTCACGGTGCTGGCTGCTTTGGCGATCCACATGTTTGTGGTGCTGCCGTTTTTGATGCGCCTGTTCGGCATCAACCCGATCAAGCAGTTCCGCGCCATGGCATCGGCGCTATTGACCGCTTTCTCTACCAGTTCCTCCTCAGCAACCCTGCCGGTGACGCTCGGTTGCGTCCGAAACCAGGCCGGGGTCTCCAATCGGGTCGGCAGTTTTGTGTTGCCGTTGGGGGCCACCGTCAATATGGACGGCACGGCGCTGTACGAGTGCGTGGCGGTGCTGTTTCTGGCGCAGGCCTACGGCATTGATTTAAGTGTGGCGCAGCAGGCGATGGTGGTCTTGCTGGCGCTGCTGACTTCGGTGGGTGTGGCAGGAATTCCATCTGCTTCCCTGGTTGCCATTGTGCTGATTTTGGGCACCATTGGGTTGCCGGCAGAAGCGGTTGGCTTGATCCTGGCAGTTGATCGGGTGCTGGACATGTGCCGCACCAGCGTCAACGTGTTTGGTGATTCCAGCGGTGCGGTGGTGATTGCCCGCAGCGAAGGCGAGGAGACGAAAGTCGTCTAAAAGACGTTCAGTCTCCAAACCCGGCCATGCCGATGGTGCTGTAGCCGGCGTCTACGTAGGTGATTTCTCCGGTGATGCCGCTGGCCAGGTCCGAGCAAAGAAACGCGGCGGCGTTGCCGACATCCGTGGGACTGACGTTGCGACGCAGGGGAGCGTTGTGTTCGACATGGTCCAGCATCAGTTGAAAGTTGCCGATGCCGGAGGCTGCCAAAGTGCGAATGGGACCGGCGGAGATGCCGTTGACGCGGATCTGCTCGGGGCCCAGACTGTAGGCCAGATAGCGGATATTGGCTTCCAGGCTGGCTTTGGCGAGTCCCATTACGTTGTAGCTGGGC
>RKRZ01000201.1 GCA_007571105.1 Gammaproteobacteria bacterium | reverse complement strand
TGTGGGCCTTCATAACGAATCACCACGACATCGCCCGCACGAATGCGTCCATCCAGAATCGCGCGCAAGGCTCGTTCTTCGGAATCAAAGGTCCGTGCTTTTCCTGTAAACGATTCGCCTTCTTTGCCGCTGATCTTGGCGACGGCGCCTTCCGGCGCCAGATTGCCGCGCAGAATAACCAGATGCCCGTCCGGTTTGATCGGATCATCGAGCGGGCGAATGATTTGCTGGTGCGTCGGATAATCTGCGGTGTTCGCCAGGTCTTCCGCCAGCGTTTTTCCGGTCACCGTCAGACACTCTCCATACAGCAGTCTGGCATCCAGCAATCGTTTCATCAGCGGACGAATGCCGCCGATGCGGACCAACTCCGACATCATGTAGCGTCCGGAAGGCCGCAAGTCCGCCAGCACGGGGGTCTTCTTCCCGATGCGGGTGAAATCATCGAGCGTCAACTTCACGCCCATGGAGCGCGCCATGGCCAGCAGATGCAGCACAGCATTGGTTGAGCCGCCGAGTGCCGTGACTACCGCGATGGCATTCAGAAATGCGCGGCGCGTCATGATTTTGCGCGGCGTGATGCCGTGCTTCAGCAAGTTCACCGCCGCCGCTCCCGCACGCTGGCAATCTTCTCGTTTGGCCTTCGAGGTGGCCATTTGCGCGGAACTTCCAGGCAGACTCATGCCGAGCGCCTCAATGGCGGAGGCCATGGTGTTGGCGGTATACATGCCGCCGCAGGAGCCGGGACCTGGAATGGCGCAGGATTCGATGGTGGTCAATTCCTTACCGCTGATTTTCCCTTGAGCGCGGGCGCCCACTGCCTCAAACACCGAGACGATGTCTACATTCTTGCCGCGGTGTCGGCCGGGTGCAATGGTGCCGCCATAGACAAACACGGCCGGTCGATTCAACCGTGCAATCGCCATCAGGCAGCCGGGCATATTCTTGTCGCAGCCGCCGATCGTGACCAGGGCGTCAAAACCTTCGCCCGCCGTCACGGCCTCAATCGTGTCGGCGATGAGTTCGCGTGATACCAGCGAATATTTCATGCCTTCCGTGCCCATCGAGATGCCGTCGGACACGGTGATGGTGTTGAAGGTGACGGCTTTTCCGCCTCCGGCATCGGCTCCTTTGGCGGCGTGCCGGGCCAGTTTGTCAATGTGCATGTTGCAGGGCGTGACCTCGCTCCAGGTAGAAGCAATGCCGATCTGCGGGCGTTTGAAGTCGTTGTCTTCGAAGCCGACAGCGCGCAACATGGACCGGGCCGGAGCGCGTTCCAGGCCGTCGACCAAAGTGCTGGAATGTGGGCGGGGGAGACGAGTCATTGAAGGAAGAGGATAAAAAACAAGGCGGGTATCCCGCCCATTTTAATGGCTCGGGAATTTCAGGCCAGTCGCTCAGGCGGCCTTGGCCTTGGTGGTCATCTGATGCATTTCCAAAAGAACGCCCTCGCGAATCGAGCCGCAGGCCGGCTTCAGTCGCTTGACTTCGAGCAGTTCAAACAAGGCATGCAGAATGGCAAGTCCGCCCAGGAAGACTTGCACGCGGTAGTTGTCCAGATGAGTCAGTCGCGCACAGACGCGCTTGTCGATCAGCACTGCCACCAACCGATCGATGGCCTCGGCGTCAATGGTGCCGTCGGTGAATCCAAGTTTGCGTAGCGTATTGCTGATGGCGCGGATGGCGCCGGAAGTGCCGTACATGACCTGGATGCCGGGCAGGTAGATCTGTGCCTTATTTTCTGGCGCAATGACCTGATCGGTGTATTCGACGGCGGCGTTCCAGTTGGTGAGCTTGAGTCGATCGGTGTGAAAGAAGCGTTCGGTTAAAACGGCGCTGCCGACCTGCCAGCTCAGGATGCAACTGGGACGTGATGTGCTGCCGAGGATAAACTCGGTGCTGCTGCCCCCGACATCCAGAATGCAATGGTCCGGTCCCGGCATCGGGGTGGTTTGTACGGCGCCCTGATAGACATAGTCTCCTTCTTCTTCACTGGTCAGCACCCGGATTGGATGCCCCAGGACGCGCTCGCAGTTGCACAGAAAGCGGTCATTGCGCTGCAAGCGGAACGCATTGGTGGCGATGGCGGCGAAGCAATCCGGTTTTTGCCGTTTGAGCACCCGCGCCACTTCCCGCAGACAGTTCAATGCCGCATGGCGGTGTCCGCGACGGATGTCGCCGTTTTTCTTCAAGCCGGAGCCCAGCGAGACGTACTGCTTGAACTTGTCGAGCAACACGACCTGACCGTGCTTGTCGACCCGAGCATAGATCATGTGAAAACTGTTGGACCCGAGGTCCAGAACGCTATAGGTAGGTTTCATCAACGGTTCCGTGCAGGTGCATCAGAGCTTCCTGAGCTGAGTAGCGCTTGTGTCCGCGGCCAATTGGGGGTTGTTGGTAACTGCCGTCAGGTTGCAGTTCCCAGCTTTGGCAGTTATCCTTGAAGTAGGCTTCAAAACTTTCGTGCATGATTCGCTTGCGGATGTCTTCATCCAGTATCGGGAACATGGTCTCGACGCGATTGTGAATGTTGCGGGTCATCCAGTCGGCGCTTGAAAGATACATTTCCTCGTCTTCGGGGGAGCGAAAATAAAACACGCGCGTATGCTCCAGAAAGCGGCCAATAATGGCGCGGATGCGAATGTTCTCCGACAATCCCTTGATGCCGGGGCGCAGACGGCATTCGCCGCGCACCAGCAAATCAATGGCCACGCCCGCTTGAGAGGCTTCGTACAGGGCGTCGACGATCTGATATTCGGTCAGCGCATTCATCTTGGCGTACAGCATCGCCTCGCCGCCTGCGCGCGCCGCTTCCGCAAGCGCGGCAATCTTCTCAAGCAGGGCAGGCCCCAGCGTCAGCGGTGACTGATACATCAGGCTCAACTGGGGCGCGCGGCCGAGGCTTGTGACTTGCAGGAAGATTTTTTGCGCGTCCTCGCACAATTCCTGATTGGAGGTCAGCAGGCCGTAATCGGTGTACAGGCGCGTGGTGACCGGATGATAGTTGCCTGTGCCCAAGTGCGCATAACGGCGCAAGCCATGGGCGGTGGTCGCCGTGCGTTCCTGCGGATCAGCGAACTTGTCGCCCTCGATACGGGCGACGGCAGGCGGAAGCGGACGGATCGGGGCGCGTGACGATCCGCTCAAGCAAGACGGATCAGGAAGGCGCGGGCACCGTGCAGTACATCGGCGCGCCGACCATGGCACGAGTCGCCGCCTGGCAGGAAGCGGCCGCGATCACGGCCGGGCCGTTGTTCGTGCGCATCCACCGGGGCGATCACGCTACGGATCAGCGGATCAGCGACCGTGCTGCGCGCGACGTGATCCGCAACCGCGCCGCCGCTG
>RKRZ01000031.1 GCA_007571105.1 Gammaproteobacteria bacterium | reverse complement strand
ACAGAATTCGTGCTGCCCGGCGGCAGCATTGCCGGATCGAACACGCACATTGCGCGGACTGTCTGTCGACGGGCAGAGCGTCACGTGGTCGCGCTCTCCCCGCAATTGCCGCACGTGCAGATGTATCTCAATCGATTGTCGGACCTTCTGTTTGTGCTCGCGCGCATGCTGGACCGAAATGAGGATGCTTTGGAAGTCCTGTGGCGCACGGAGTGATCACCTCGCCCTCTATAATTCTCTGCCCAATCAACGCACTCCCCAATTCGTGTCCGATCTCACGCATTTCAACGAGCGAGGTGAAGCACGGATGGTCGATGTATCCGACAAATCCGAAACGCACCGCGTCGCCGTGGCTGAAGGCCGCATCCGGATGCAGGCCGAGACGCTCAAGCAGATTGAGGCCGGCACCAGTCGCAAGGGCGATGTATTGGGCGTGGCGCGAATCGCCGGAATCATGGCAGCCAAACGCACGCACGATCTGGTGCCGTTATGCCATCCGTTGCCGCTTAGTCATGTCTCGATAGAATTCGAACTGGAACTCGAGCCTCCAACGGTGCGCGCGCAGGCTCGTTGCGAGACACAAGCCGCCACCGGAGTCGAAATGGAAGCCCTGACGGCGGTTCATATCGCCCTGCTGACCATCTACGACATGTGCAAATCGATGGATCGGGGCATGCAAATGGACGAGATTCGCCTGCTGCAGAAGTCCGGCGGACGTTCCGGAGACTGGAGTCGCAACGACTCATGATTGCACAGGCGGCACGCGTCCTGCGTCTCCTCGGTTTCAGCGCGCTTGCGCTGCTGCTGCTCTCCCTGCTCACGCTGGGGTATCTGACCTTCACTTTCGAGCCCAACGATTATCGGGACGCGTTGGAAGATCTGGTTGAGAAGCGCACCGGACGCGCCTTTGTGCTGGAGGGCGATCTGGAGTTGCATCTGGATCCGCCGCATGTAGGATTTGAAGTGCACGGCATAACCTTGGATAACGCACCCGGATTCGGCCAGGATCCCATGCTCACAGCGCAGCGCGCCGAAATTTATCTGCTCGCCATGCCGCTGCTGTTCGGCGACTTGCACGTGCATTCCATTCACCTGGAGGGCGCGCAACTGCGATTGCACCGCAAATCAAGCGGCAGCGTGAACTGGCATGCCTTGCTGCCGGTGTCCGCGCCTTCTGAATTTCAGGCGTACGAACTTCAGGAAGATGATGGGTCTTCGATTCAGATCAGTGTGCAAAGCCTGCAATTGTCTAACAGCATCATTGCATTTTGGGACGATTTGAATAACCGCCGCTTGCGCCTGCTGAACCTCGACCTGGATCTGTCCAGTCCCCCATTGAGTGACGCCATACAGGTGGAATTGGACAGTGAGGTGATGCTATGGCCGGACAATGCAGCGGAAAGCCGTGTCAACGCACATGCCGCATTGAGCAGCCAGTTTCGCTGGGATCGCGAGGAGCAGGCGGTCGAGGGCAGCGATACTCGCCTGAATTTGCGCTTGGCGGGACCCGCGTTTGCATCCCAGCAGTTGGAGAGCGCGATTGCCATGCACTCTTTTCAGTGGGACCGGGACGACGACACTCTGCAGGCAGACGAAGTGCAGGTTCGTATGCTGGGAGCGGAACTCCAGACGGAACAGCTGAATGTGAAGGATTTGTCCGGAAAGCCGGACATCTCCGGACACGTTCAGGCCACGGGCATTGATGTCTCTCAGTGGCTGCATTTGTGGGAATTGGAGCGGCCCGAAGCGATCCCTTCGGGCGCTTTGAATGATTTGGCCCTGAGCGGGGATTTCCGCTTTCATTTGCACGGCCTGCATGTCTCAGGCCTGGATGCGCAATTGAACGACACGCGTATTCGAGGCGATCTTTCCCTGCTCAAATTGGACTACCCGCACCTGTCCGCAAATTTGCATCTGAACCAACTTCCACTGAGCACATATTGGGCGGTTTCCCGCAAAGATGAGTCCCAAGAAGATGCGTCCGGGGATTCGGTGGCGGAAACCTTGCCGTTTGTTGGCCTGCCCATAGATTGGCTGCGCGAGCAGAATCTGGACATTCGATTGGAAATCGGGCACCTGTCCTGGAAGGATATCGCCATTGAGCAACCCCGCCTAAAACTCGTCGCTGAAGCCGGACGCTGGGACCTGAAGGAGTTGATCGGCAAATTGAATGGGGGATCTTTTGTGGCGGATGCGCAATTGGATGTTTCGGGAGGCATTCCCGAGTACCAATTGAACTTGGATCTGTCTCAGCTGGAACTTGGGGGCCTGCTGACCCACTTCATCAATCCGGACGCCGCTCCAATCGAAGGCACAACCGATCTGGAGATGTCGCTCAACGCCCGTGGGCTGAAAACCCAAACCTTCCTACCTTCGCTCAGCGGCTTTGTTGGGCTGACCGTGCGCAACGGGTCGCTTCGGATTGGCGAGGTCGCAAGCGCCGTTGAAGGCGCCGTTGCCGCTTTGCAGAACCGTCCCCGGCAAACCACCACGAAAGGACGCCTGTTGTTTGATCAGTTAAGCGCAAGCTGGCATGCCAATGACGGACGGCTTCTCAACCATGA
Organism: Gammaproteobacteria bacterium; assembly: GCA_007571105.1. Taxonomy (GTDB): domain Bacteria; phylum Pseudomonadota; class Gammaproteobacteria; order Poriferisulfidales; family Poriferisulfidaceae; genus Poriferisulfidus. Next base: position 811 of record RKRZ01000031.1, on the reverse strand, counting down.
CCTCAACCTGGATGCGGGGGCCGTCAATGTCACCGGAAGAGGACATGTGGACTTGCCGGCGGGGCTTCTGGAATACCAACTCAGTGTCGGTTCAGAAGACAGTCCCAGGGTGCCCGTGCGAATTTCCGGACCTTTCGATGACTTGTCACATTCGCTGGATTTGTCGGCATTGGCCAAAGCCAAAATTGAGGAAGAAGTGGAATCTCTGAAGAAGAAAACCCAGGAAGAAATTGAAGAGAAAGTACAGGAAAAGCTCTCAGAAGAAATGGAAGAAAAAACTGGAGAAGCCGTGCAGAAAATTCTGAACAGGCTTTTCTGAGGTCCATGCTTTTCAGCGACCGAGTCATCGCCTGGCACAAGCGTTGCGGCCGTCATGATCTGCCATGGCAGCGACCGCGCAATCTCTACCGCGTCTGGGTCTCCGAAATCATGTTGCAACAGACCCAAGTGACCACGGTTCTGCCCTACTTCCGCCGCTTTCTGCGCACGTTCCCGAATGTCAAGCAGCTTGCCGAAGCGCCACTGGATTCAGTGCTCGCGCATTGGTCCGGACTGGGCTATTACGCCCGCGCCCGTAACTTGCATCGCGCCGCGCGCATGATCCGGGCCGAAGGGGGGCACCTGCCGCGAACCGTTGAAAACTGGATGCGTCTGCCGGGAGTCGGGCGCAGCACCGCAGGCGCCATCGTCTCTCTGGCGCTGGAACAACCCACTGCCATGCTGGACGGCAACGCGCGCAGAGTGTTGGCGCGGCATCAGGGACTCCCTGCCCGCGCCAATGCCGCATTGTGGCAACAGGCCGAGGCATTGC
>RKRZ01000048.1 GCA_007571105.1 Gammaproteobacteria bacterium | reverse complement strand
GGTATCCAGAGCCCTCAGCCCATGAGGGGCAGTCTAATTATGCGAGTGGCGTTGTCCTCGAGCCCGAACTTTATTTCATGGGCGAGGATTGGGAGTTCAGTTTCGTGCCGTTTTTGCGTTATGACAGCGGCGATGCCGAACGCACGCATTGGGATATCCGGGAAGCTTATTTTTTATTCTATGGTGAATTAGGAGAAGGCGGGTGGGAAGCGCGCTTGGGTGTCGATCGCGTGTTTTGGGGAGTCGTCGAAGGCAATCACCTGGTAGACATCATCAATCAAGTCGACGCCGTCGAGCAGCCGGACTTGGAAGACGAACTCGGCCAATTGATGGCGCACGTGACTTTGAATGGCGATTGGGGGGCGGCGGAATTTTTTCTCATGCCGCACCATCGGGAGCGCACTTTCTCAGGGTACGAGGGCCGCATGCGCTCCGGAATTCTCGTGGATGGAGACCATCCGACTTATGAAAGTTCTGCAAAACAGTGGCATACGGATTTCGCATTTCGATACAGCCACAGCATGGGTCCCTTTGATATTGGGCTTAGCGCCTTTGATGGGACCAGTCGGGAGGCAACGCTCCGTCCCGCCATACGCCAGAACGGTCTTGTTCTCGTCCCGCACTATGAGCAAATCCGACAGTATTCCATTGATGCGCAGATGACTACAGAAGCGTGGTTATTCAAGTTGGAAGCAATTCATCGGGCCGGCCTGCAAAACGCGCGAATGGAAGAACAGGATTACGCAGCACTAGCCTTGGGGGTCGAATATACTTTCTATTCGGTGTTTGATTCCTCTGCAGACTTTAGCCTGCTTGTTGAGTGGTATTACGATGAGCGGGGCGAAAAAGCAACGACTGCGAATGATGACGATTTGTTGTTTGCTACGCGTTACGCGCTCAATGATGCGGGGGACACTGAATTTTATGCCAGCCTTCTAAAAGACCGACAGCACTCGACAATGTTTTTTGTCACAGAGGCGAATTGGCGATTGACCGATCAATGGTCAGTCGTAGCCGAGTCGTTCATCATGCTGCATGCGGATGAACGAGACACTCTCATCAATGAAATTCGGCGAGACAGTTATTTTGAATTTCGATTGAACTACAGTTTCTAGTATTGAGTCGTCTACCGGATTCTCGACTCAGGCACCATCAGTTTTATCAGGCATACCACTTGCCACAATGGCGCCTTCAGGCGGTGCTATTTCGCGTGGGAGGACGATGATCATTTCAGTAAATTCATTTTCTTTCGTGTCGACTTTGATCGTGCCTCCATGCTCACGAATAATGTCTGCTGCCAGGGACAATCCCAGTCCTGTTCCTTCGGATGGCGCTTTAGTAGTGAAGAACGGGTTGAAAATGCTTTCGAGTGTTGCTTCAGGGATTCCTGAGCCGTTATCTCGCACACGAATTTCGACCTGATCGTCAGTGGATGCCGTGCTGACTCTGGTCATGGGCTGAAAGGCATTGCCCGCTCCTTTTTCTTGCTTGTGCAGGTCTTTGAGTTTTCCGGCAGTAGCATGCGCTGAATTGCTGATCAGGTTCAGGAATACACGCCCCAAGTCTTGAGGTTGCACCAAGAGTTCTGGAATATCCGGAGAATAATTCTTTTGTACTTCCATTTGGAAGTTGGGATCAATAGAGCGTGCGCTGAAACAGGCGAGTTTGATGCTCTCATCCAGGATATTATGGATGTCCGACATCTCCCATTGCCCGGAAATGTGTCCCATTTTGAGCATGTCCGCAACAATGTGATTGGCGCGGTTCCCATGATCCGTGATGCGCTTCATGTTTGAATCCAGGTCCGCAGTCAGCTCATCAATTAACTCCGAATCGTATTCTTTTCCGGCCATGAGCTTTTTCAACTCTTCCAGCAATTCTCCCAGCAGCTCTTGGGAGCCTTCGGCAAAGTTCATAATGAAATTCATGGGGTTTTTGATTTCATGAGCAACGCCCGTGGTCAATTCTCCCAAAGCCGCTAATTTTTCCTGAGCGATGATTTGATTTTGCGCCTGCTGCAATTCTTCGTTGCTTTTCTCCAAATCTGCGTACATTACCTGTAGTTCTTCCGCCAACTGTTCAGCAATGCTGAGACGTTGGAGTTCTACTGCATTTTCTCGAAAGACCTCGAGTGCCTCTTCCATTTCAGCAATTTCATCATTGCCGACTATTTCAAGCGTATCATCCAGGTTTCCGCTTGCCAGGCGCCGGATGTGAGCAACCAAGGTATTGAGCCGCCGAATGAGATGGCGCTCCACGTAAAACCACCCAATTAAAACTGCCCCAACGATGCTCAGAATGTTGAGCAGGAGCAACAGGTTCCATCCTGTTGCCACGGCCTGATGGGCTTGTTGGGAGATTTCCTGCGTTTCCGCCGCGTAGCCGCTTTCCACTCGCTCAATCTGCGCCATGATGTCAATACTCATGGCTTGGGTTTCGGCAAGCAAGGCGCTCATTTTTTCCTCGATAGCAAGCTCTCGTTCGTGCAATGCGAAGCCATTTTGCTGTTCTTGGCCAAGTGCAAACAGATCCTGAAACAGGGAACTTAAAGTTTCATGCCGAGAATATGTTTGGAGATAACTGAGAGTGTTGTTGACGTGCAGAATGGAAGCTGCAAAACTCTCCCGAAGCGGCTGCAGTTGAGCGGCCTGGGACACGGTCAGTGCAGAGATGAATAACTGGGGAACGAGAATGGCTTCTTCGTGGAGTTCAGCTAGCCCACGGTAGGTGTTGAAGTCTTCAGCGGACAGAACATGTTCGCCTCTAAGTCGCTCAATGTCTTTGTTGAGGAGGTTCAGCAGGTCGCGCCGCAAGTTTTGCAGCGTATTGCGAAAGGTCAGGCTGTGTTGCTGGAGTTCAAATTTTTCTTGGGCCAGCTGCATCAGAGATTCCACGTCATGCGCAAGAATGACGCCATCCGCTTGGATCTGTCGAACAGCTTCAACATCTGCGTGTTCTTTTGTGATGGTGTCGAGAATGCTTTCGAAGGCCTGTTTTTTTCGCTCGGTCTCCTCGTAGGATGCCGCAAGTGCTTGGGGAGTCTTTGCCGTTGTCAACTTGGGGATTTTCGCGGCATATTCAGAGGCTTGGCGAGCAACAGAGAATGCCGTGAGCATTTCTGGAATATTGGTTTCGCTGATGTCTTTTTGCACTTGTTCGACGCGTGCGAGCGTGTAGAGAGAGATTAGGCTGATGCTGAGCACGCCCAAGACCGCAGTCCCTAAAAGAATATGGACTTGGGTTGAAATCCTAAACCCGGAAATCCAAGACCTTACAGACATTGTTCAATTGGTGCTGGAAAAGTTGCAGACTGGGTCACGAGAATACTTTCGCCTATTGCAAAACAGGGGTAAAGAGATGTTCATCAAGAGAGAAAATTGAGCCCTAGAATTTTTTGATCATGAGCAAGTGGTTGCAATCGCCCTCGCGCTTGTACTTCAGTTCTGTCATCATTTGTTTTGTGAGAGCAACGCCGGCCCCGCCAATGGGGCGGTCTTCCAGAGAACTCTCTGAGTCCATTCCCGGCGCCTCTTCCAGAGGATCAAAGGGATATCCGTCATCAATCACTTCAATGCTGATGCTGTTTTCATCTTTGGTGAAGATGACTTTGATTTCGTGTTCCTCATCGTCTTTATACGCATATGAGATCACATTGGTGACAATTTCCTCAAGCGCAAACTGGAGGTGATAAGCCACGTCGGTGGGGAGTTCGTTTTGCTCTGTGAATTCTTCCAATGCATTTTGCACTGTGCGGATTTCCTCAAGGCGATTCGGGAAAGTAACGGTTCGTGAATTGTCGGCGCTGTCACTCTCTGATTCAGAGTTTGACTTGACGGCACTGTCCGACCCGGTCGGGGGAATGAACAATACCAGGCAGGTGATGTCATCGGATTGTTCGTTGCCTTCAACAAAAGTTGCCACTTGCTCAAAGACGATGTCCGTCATTTGTTCGGCGCTCTCGAATGAACTTTCGTGAGCAAGTTTAATGAAGCGCTCCATTCCGAACATGTCTCCGCCTTTGCGCTCGGCCTCCGAAACGCCATCGGTATATAGCACGACAGCATTTCCGGGCTCCAGTGTGACGGTTTTTTCGCTGAACTGCAGGCTTTCGTCAATGCCTAGGGCGACGTCTCCCGTGGGTGCAAGCAACTTGGGCTCTTGGTCGGGGAGAACGAGGATGGGAGGGTTGTGTCCGGCATTCGTGTATTTAAATTCAAGAGTTTCCGGGTCATAAATGCCATAGAACAGAGTCACGAATGTCATGGCTTCATTGTCTTGAGACAGCATGAAATTCACTTGCCCGAGAACCTGTGAAGGAGAGACAGAGCAGGCGGCGCAAGCCTTTAGCAGGGTGCGGCTTGCCATCATGAACATAGCGGCCGGGACGCCTTTGTCAGAGACGTCAGCGATAAGGATCCCTATCTTTCCTCGGTCCAACTCAAACAGGTCATAAAAATCTCCGCCAATAGAATGAGCGGCAACCATATTGGCATGGACGTCATATTCATCGGTCGTCGGGAAGGAAGTTGGCAGAATGTGTTTCTGCAGAATCTGCGCCATATTGAGTTCGCGTTCGATAACATCAAGTTTGCTGCGCATTCGTTCCGATTCGCGCGCCTCCTGAAGGCTTTCAAGCGCACGACCTGGCGTATCCTTCAAATCCTGAAAATCGATCGGTTTGCTAAGGAAGTCATAGGCCCCATGGTTCATGGCGACGCGGAAGTTGTCCATATTCCCGTAAGCAGAAACCATGATGGTGCGGGCGTTCGGCGAGACATCCGGAATTTTTTCCAGAAGCGTCATGCCGTCCATTACAGGCATGTTGAGATCTGTCAGAATGATGTCAACGTCGTCGTGTTGCTGGAGATGTTCCAAGGCTTGTTCGCCGTCCGGAACAAAAGAAAAGGAATACTGCTTCGAATGAATTTCGTGACGCAATCGCTGCCGGAGGAGAACCTCCGTGTCTTTTTCGTCGTCTACAACGAGAATTTTCGCTTCAACTTCATTGGGCATCCGATTTTCCCCGTCTTCTGCTTGTCATTGGGCAGGTAACGTGGGCTGAAATGCCCGAATTTATTGACTAACCGCTGCAATGGCCGCGTCGCGAGAGTCGTGAATGTCGACGATGCGATCAAATCCGCTGAGCTGAAAAATTTCCATCACAGAAGCGGTAAGCGAGAACAAGGCAAATTTCTGCTGGTTGCCTCCCAGTTGCTTTGCGACTTGCAAAATCGTCCGCAGTCCCGCACTGCTGATAAAGTCTAATTTTTCAAAATCCAGAGCGACAGGAAGGTCCGTTTCTGGTTCGTGAATGGTCGTTGCTAGGGAACTGTGAAATTGCTCTGCGTTTACGCTGTCAACACGACCTGATACGTGAACGATCAGGATGCCGTTGGTTTCTTCGGCGTTGAGTTGAAAAAGGTGGTCGTCCATCCGTTTCTCCGAGAGTATTAGTATGCAAGCGCGTTCATTATGCAATGTGGGCAAGGGGCTTGTCAACAAAAATCTTTTTAAAACCGCCTTGGAAAAGGACGTTGAGGTCGGTGCTTGAGACTTTTGGGGCGGTGTGGGGTTATGGAGGCAAGTATAATGAATTCCCCTTATTTTTCAGGATTGACAATGTTTTCAACGGATATGAAGATAGCCGGGTTTGACCCGGAAGTCGCCGCGGCGATTGATGCGGAGCGCAGACGGCAAGAAGAACACATTGAGCTGATTGCGTCGGAGAACTACACCAGTCCGCGCATTTTGGAGGCTCAAGGTTCTGTTTTAACGAACAAATATGCCGAAGGCTATCCGGCCCGCCGCTACTACGGTGGTTGCGATCATGTGGACATTGTTGAGCAATTGGCGATTGATCGCGCATGTGCTTTGTATGGTGCCGATTACGCCAATGTGCAGCCGCATTCCGGCTCGCAGGCCAATGCAGCGGTTTACACGGCATTGCTTCAGCCGGGCGACACAATTTTGGGGATGAGTCTGGCGCATGGAGGGCATCTGACGCACGGCGCCTCCGTGAATTTTTCAGGCAAGAACTACAACGCGGTCCAATACGGCTTAGATTCGGAGACCGGGGAAGTGGATTATGATCAGGTGGCGCAGTTGGCACAGGAGCATCGCCCGAAACTTATTGTCGCAGGGTTTTCCGCTTATTCCCGGATTATGGATTGGCAGCGTTTTCGTGACATCTGCGATTCCGTTGGAGCCTTGTTGATGGTGGATATGGCACACGTGTCGGGGTTGATTGCTGCCGATCTTTATCCCAACCCGGTTCCGATTGCCGATATTGTTACTTCAACCACTCACAAGACCTTGCGCGGTCCGCGTAGCGGCTTCATCATCGCGCGCGAGAATGAAGAAATCACCAAGAAAATCAACTCTATGGTTTTTCCAGGGATGCAAGGGGGTCCCTTGATGCACGTGATTGCCGCGAAGGCAGTCGCTTTCCTGGAGGCTTCGCAATCGGAGTTTGTCGCCTATCAGCGCCAAGTGCTGAGTAACGCGCAAGCCATGGTCAACACCTTCATGGAGCGGCAGTACAAAATCGTCTCGGGTGGCACCGATGATCACCTGTTTCTGGTTGATTTCATTCAGCAGGGCTATACAGGGAAAGATGTGGATGCGGCACTGGGCAGGGCGCACATCACTGTCAATAAAAACACCGTCCCCAATGATCCCAACTCTCCATTCGTCACGAGCGGAATCCGGGTCGGGACTCCGGCTGTTACCACGCGCGGTTTGGGTGAAGAAGAATGCCGCACTTTGGCTGGCTGGATGTGCGACGTTATCGATGATATGGAGAATGATTCCGTCATTGATGCGGTACGCGCGAAAGTTAGCGAGCTTTGCGTGCAGTTTCCGGTTTACGGCAACGCTTGATTGGCTATGGGGCAAGTCTGCCTAGAGGTGTTCCGTGCGATGCCCCCAATGCAACCATCCCGATACTCGCGTTGTTGACTCCCGTCACACCGCGACGCAAAATCGGGTTCGGCGGCGGCGTGAGTGCGAACGCTGCAAGCAGCGTTTCACCACCTATGAAAGCATTCCTCCACGCCTGCCATCCGAGGTAATCAAGCGCGACGGAAGTACAGAAGCATTTCAGACAGAAAAACTGCACCGAAGCATGCGGTTGGCGTGGCGCAATTTTGCCGATGATCCAAGTGAGCAAGATAAGCGAGACCGCTTATACCAGGGCGTGTTGGAGCATATTTCGCGACACTTGGAATCGGCCATCGGAACCGAAGTGATCGCCAATTTGGTCAAAGACGCTTTGCGCCAACATGACCCGACTGCCTGCATTTTGTATGCCTCGGTGCACGAGAAAGTTCGGAGTTTCGCGCAATGGCAGAACCTGATCAATCGCGAGAAGAACGAACTTCCTCCCGGCGCCCGAAAGCAGCAGATGAATTTTGAACTGAACCTTGGGGAGGATTCTGCAGAGGAATCCTCATGAGCACGCAGGATGCCTGCTTCATGTTGGAAGCATTGGAACTGGCTCGAAAGGGCTATTACACGGCGGCGCCCAACCCTTGTGTGGGAAGCCTGGTCGTTGCGGAAGATCAAATTGTCGGCCGAGGATTTCATCTTCGTGCTGGGGAGCCCCACGCGGAAATCATGGCGCTTCGGGAGGCAGGCACGCAGGCGCGAGATGCAACCCTCTATGTCACGCTAGAGCCGTGCGCCCATTCAGGCCGAACGCCTCCTTGCATTTCGAGCATTGTGCAAGCCGGAGTTCGACGAGTCATTACTGCAATGGAAGACCCAAATCCTCAGGTTCGCGGCCGCGGTCATGCCGCTCTTGAAGAAGCCGGGGTAGCGTGGGAGAGCGGAGTTGCCGAAGAAGTGGCTCGCGAACTGAATCGCGAGTTCTGTCATCGGATGACGACAGGGCGCCCTTGGGTGCGCGTCAAACAGGCGATCAGCCTGGATGGGGGCAGTGCGTTGTCGAATGGGCAAAGCCAATGGATTACCGGCCAGGAAGCGCGGGCTGACGTTCAACGCTTGCGCGCGCGCGTGGGGGCAATTCTGTCCACGGCGGCAACAGTAAGACATGATGATGCCCGTTTGAATGTACGCCTGGGTGTCGAAGAATTAGGCGTTGATGTGATCCGGCAACCCTTGCGTGTGGTGATCGATCGGCAAGGTGCAATGACCGGGGATTTGAACTTCTGGCAACAGGATGCGCCTCATCTTGTTTATACGCTCACGGCGCACGAGGGCCGGTTGCGCGAGCAACTGCCGGACGCGCAAATAGAAACACTGGATGCAGAAGATCATGGTGTGCACCTGAAACAATTGCTGGCGCGTTTAGCTGAACAGCATGAGATCAACGATGTCCTCATTGAAGCCGGACCAAAATTTGCGGGCGCTTTATTGCAGCAGGAGCTGGTGGATGAATTGATTGTCTACATTGCGCCTCGGCTGTTGGGTTCCGGTGCGGCTCCGCTTGCGGAATTGCCGCCGGCTCAAGATCTGCCGGAACATCCGGGATGGTCTTTGCGGGAAGCGCGTGCGATAGGCTCGGACATACGTGCCGTCTATCACCGGGATGCCGAATGATGTTTACAGGAATTGTTGAAGCGTGCGGAGAAGTGGCCGCGGTCACGAAAAGCGAAGATGCTGCACGATTGCAGATCCGTTATGAACCGCAAGGCCGTTTGCAAGCGACGCTGCAGCCAGGAGAAAGTATCGCGGTCAATGGTGTTTGCCTGACTGCGACGAATGCTTCGGTGGGCGCATTTGCGGCGGATTTGAGCGGCACGACGCTTGAGCGAACCACGTTGCAGCATGTGTCTTCAGGGATGCCGGTGAACCTTGAAAATGCTTTGCGCTTGGGCGATCCTTTAGGCGGCCACTGGGTGAGTGGGCATATTGACGGAATTGGGACAATCGCGGCAATGGATGAGCAAGAAGGCGATACACGGCTCCAGATTCGAGCTCCCACCGATTTGATGCGTTATCTGCTGCCACGTGGTTCCGTCTGTGTGGATGGGGCCAGTCTGACAGTCGTGGACGTGGGCGAACAGGGGTTCGGGGTGACTCTGGTGCCGCATACCCGAGAACAAACTATTGCATCGACCTACGAACTCGGACAGAAAGTCAATTTGGAAATTGATATGCTGGCGCGATACATCGAGCGCTTGCTTGAGGAGCGAGAGGCACCATGAACTTTCATACAACGGAGGAGTTGATCCAGGAGATGCGCGTTGGCCGAATGATTGTTCTGGTCGATGATGAGTCGCGGGAGAATGAAGGCGATTTGGTGGTTGCGGCGTCCTTGGCGACGCCCGAGCATATCAATTTCATGATGCGTCATGGCCGCGGCCTGCTTTGTCTGGCGTTGGAACGAGAGCGCTGTCGCCGGCTGAATCTGCCCTTGATGGATCCGGCGACAGATGAAGCACAGCAGACAAATTTCACCTTCACCATTGACGCCCGAAGGGGAATCAGTACCGGGGTCTCTGCGAAGGACCGCGCGACGACCATTCAGGCAGCAGTGGCTGCTGACGCACAGCCAACAGACATCTTGCAGCCCGGACACTTGCAATGCTTGATGACGCAGCCAGGCGGAGTGCTGGCGCGCGCCGGGCATACCGAAGGAGGGTGCGATCTGGCTCGTCTTGCCGGACTTGAGCCGGCCGCCGTCATTATTGAAATCCTGAATGAGGATGGCACCATGGCGCGCCGGCCTCAACTTGAGGCACTGGCGGAAGAACACGGCTTGAAGATGGGCACGATTGAAAACCTTATCCGCCATCGGGTCGAGCGGGAGCCCACGGTGCGACGCACGGCACGGTGCACCTTGCCGACGGATTATGGTCAGTTTGATTTAGTTGCCTTTGAGGATCAGAGCGTGGGAACGCTGCATTTGGCGCTGATGATGGGGCGGCCGAAACCGGACGAGCCGATGCTGGTGCGGGTTCATGTGCAAAACACCTTGCACGATGTCGCGCAGGCAACCTTGCCTTCAATGGGGTGGCCTCTGCAGGATGCTTTGCAGCGAATTGCGACTGAAGGCAAAGGCATTGTGGTTATTCTGCGCTGGCCGGAATCCCCGGTCCGTCTGGCTGAAAGCATCCGGATGGTGCAGACAGGCTCGCTTTCACGACCCAAGAATACTCCGACAGACCGCAGGATGTTGGGAGCAGGGGCACAGATTCTGAGAGATTTGGGAGTCCAGCAAATGCGGCTTTTGAGTGCGCCGCAAGTCTTCCACGGGCTAGGCGGATTCGGCCTTGAGATCAAGGAGTACGTTGAAGAATGAGTGAACCATTGAGTCGCTTCGATGATTTGTTGAATCGGGCAGGAGAGAAGCCGGCGCTTGCCGACGGCAGTATGAAGTTTGCCCTGGTGGCTTCTCGTTTTAATGCGGAAGTTGTGAATCGTCTGATCGAAGGAGCTGTCGCCACACTGGAGTCTCGGGGCGCCGATCGCGGCAACATCGCTCTGCTGCGTGTGCCTGGGGCGTTTGAGTTGCCGACTGCTGCTCGCCAACTTCTACAGCAAAACCGTTATGCCGCCATCATTGCCCTGGGCTGCGTGATTCGTGGGGAGACGCCGCATTTCGAATATGTATCTAGCGAATGCGCCCGCGGGCTTGCAGAGGTTGCGCGCGAAGCTCCCGTTCCTGTTGTCTTTGGAGTCTTGACCACAGATACGCAAGAGCAAGCCGATCAACGTTCCGCCTTGCTTGCAGATTGGGCAAATCCCGAGCAGGGCCACAGTGAGAGCTGCAGCAATAAAGGTTCCGAAGCCGCAGTGGCGGCTTTGGAGATGAAGCAATTCATGGATGTTGCTGGCGGCGGAAAGTTTTCTGCCTGATCTGTCGGCTTATGGATGATTCAGCTCACCGTCAGCATCGCGAACATCATTGGGCGCGACGACTGGCGTTGCAGGCTTTGTATCAATGGGATGTCTCGGGATCCGAGACAAGCGAGTTGCTGGAGCAGTTTTTGCGGACCAAAGATATGGAGCGTGCCGATGCGGATTATTTTGAGTTTTTGCTGCGCGGCGTGGTGGAAAGCGAATCCGAACTTACCGAAAAGTTGATTCCGCTTCTGGACCGCTCCATCGAGCGCCTCGATCCGGTAGAACGAAGCATTTTGCGATTTGCATGCTTTGAGTTGATGCATTGCCCCCAAGTTCCGACCGCCGTGATTTTGTCGGAAGCAGTGCGGCTGGCTGCAAAATTCGGCACCGACAAGGGCAGCAAATATGTCAATGCCGTGCTGGATCGCGCGGCTCATGAGTTGCGGCAACCTGAAGCTGCGTAAACATCCTGGTCTCGCGGAAATGAACGAAGACGCGCTGATCAGGAAGTATTTTCAGTTTGGAATTGAATCGCCGTATCTCCGGCAAGGTCCCGGAGATGATGCTGCCGTGCTGCAATTCCCCTTATCGCTATGCGCGGTCAGCACAGACTTGTTTTTGCAGGGCGCTCATTTCGAGCCGGATACAACGCCTTCGGATGCAGGCTATAAGGCGCTAGCGGTCAACCTGAGTGATTTGGCGGCAATGGGGGCGACCCCGTTCTGCTTTACGTTAGCCTTGGCAATGCCGCGCATTGACGAGACGTGGATCGCGGAATTCGGCGCCGGCATGAAAGCATTAGCGCAGACCTACAGCGTGGCCTTAATTGGAGG
>RKRZ01000038.1 GCA_007571105.1 Gammaproteobacteria bacterium | reverse complement strand
CAAGCATTCGCGCTTCCTCCGCAGCAGGCGCAAAGCGGCCCACCGATGCCACAGTAACGCCAATAATCACAGCTCGTCTGGCTCCCCTCCTCGCCTTCGCTTACCGGCGGTCTAGGAGCAACCCCCTCATAGCCGGGCGGTTCCTGGTCGGCATGGGCTCTGGCCACAGGCAAAAGGGGCGCAGCGGCGCAGCCTGCGAGCAGCGACCCCAGGCCGCCAAGCAAGCCGCGCCGGGAAGTGCGCTGAGCCAGTTGCCGTGCCATTCTCTCCGACAGTGTCTCTAGGAATGGCATATTACCCCTCCTGGGCCAAAGGACTTTGCGAGGCCCGATCATTGAGGCCGCGCGTTGGCGCGAGCGGAGGCCTTGATGCCGAAATCAACCAATCCAAGATGTTCCTGTATGGTCGAAACCTTCATTATTCGCGTTTCGATCAGACTCTCCAGATGCTCTCGCGAATTTGCCAGCCCCAGCCCGCTGATTCGCCCCTCGTCATCGACAAGCACCGCGAACGGCAGTTGACTGACCCCAAACTGAACACCGAGCGACCGCGACAAAACGTACGGGTAACTGCCGATCTTGTGCCGGTCGATAAACTCAATGTGCGCGTCTGGCGACTCGCCGTCGCTGGCGAATACAAGGTCAAGCCAGTCATGTTCTCTGGCCGCGATTGACTTTATGGCTGGCAGCAAGGTCTTGCAGACCGGACACTCGGGAGCAAGAAAAAATATCAGTTGCGCCTTGTCTTTGCTTTCGTCATCGGAGGGTTTTCCGATTTCAATTACTCCTCCGTCGATCGTGCGCAGACGCAGCGCCGGAGCGATATCGCCTCCCGCCAGCTTCTTATTCATTGCAAGCGCCCCCGCCGGTGCGATTCGCTCGAAAAGCACCCCAACCTGCCGCGCGAGAGCAAAAGCAATAACGCCGAGGATCAATACCAGGATCCAAAGGATCAGATTGGAAACTACGAGAAAATGGGTCATGCTGTTAACTGTTTGAGGTCAGATAACTTCTGTTCGCAAGCAACGTATCGACCAGGACATATAGCATGCTGGCGACCAATACCATCAACGGCAGATGAAGCCAATCAATAGTTTGAAGTTCACGCGCGGTGACGGGTAACACGCCCGCAAGACAAATCAGGACCAGCGCGCCATTACGGCAGAGATGCCATGTCGAGATCAGTGATCGTTGCTTTTGAAAGGAGCAACCGCAATCTATTTCCCGATTTCCTCTTGCAAGAGAGTAAGCCATCAACAACAGGTACATGGACAAGAGCGCAGCGCCTGCACCAAACCCGCCCATTCCGAGAATCCGCAATCGCGGCAACAGAAGAGGCGCCAAGAGCGCGAGTCCGATAGCCGCCTCAACCGCCACGATCAATCCCGCGGCAGGAGCAAGCAGATTTGGACGAACGACACCGTATTTGCCCAGCTGTGAAACAAAGCGTTCAAAATCCCTGAGCTTGTGGAGCCCGCCGGCCCAGAAAAATAACGCTAGGAAAAGAGTGGCAAGCATGTGCGCCAGAGGATCGATCATGGGCCAAGTCATCTGTTCGTGTGGATGAGTTGGAACGTCGTCGCGTCTTCCCACCAGCCTCCTATCTCCTGTATAAACTCTCCGGTCTTCGCGTCATAAACACCAAAGCCATTTCCGGAAATCAATACCAGGCGGGGGCTATCTCCCCTGGTGACTGCAAGCGCGGATGCGTCCTTGCGCAAACCAATGCGGCCGATGCGTTCCTGGGTTGCCGGATCAAATGACCACACTTCAGATGTGCCGCCAATGTGCGAGCCGTCCTTTTCAACCCGGTGCATCAGGATGTAGAGCGTCCCGAAGCGGTCGACATCAACCGTTTCACGCTTTACAGGCCGCCAGCGGTCCCGCTCCTCTTCTGCGCTGATCAGGCTCCAGCTCGGAAGAATTTCCGGCGCGTCGCCTGACAGGTCAACCGTCTGCAACTTGCCCAGATGAGTCGGAAAATAAAAGATCTGACTGAAGATGCCCGGGGTCATATACATGGCATCGTGATCGATATCGTTAAACGGATCGGTCAGCCCTTCTTCAATCACGTTGCCTGCCGCATTCAAGGCGAAGTGGGCCAGCGACCCATCGCCGCACAGGGTGAAGAAACTCTGCTCCGCGTAAGGGTAGATGAAAGTGCAGCCCGGAATCTGGACTTCGCCTGCAACAATCCTCTGTTCCATGTCGACCACCGTAACTGATGCGGCGGGCGTGAAATTGAACAGTAGCAGGAATCGCTCATTGCCGGTCAGGCGCGTCATGGCGGATCGGGGGGTCATGAATGCCCGCTTGTTGCCGGGCAGCGAAATCCTGCCGGTTGGCCGCAGGTTTACCTGTTCGTATATCGTGACGAGATCGCTGCGCTGACCATAGCCCACGTTTGCATAGTAGCTCTCGGCAACGTAGAACTCGGCGCGCTTCTTGGACCAGGCGAAACCTGCAAATTGCGCCCCTTGAAACTGACCTTTCACCTGATCAGTTTTTGCGGCAACGTCAATAATGATGTAGCTGCCCAGCACCATTGTCGGATAATTCAAGTCCTGAACCACGACCCAGCTATCAGGATATTCTTCGGGGAGCGTGCGCGAATTGGGAATGGTGTCCAGAGGAACTTGCGCAAAAGCGCCGGCCGAAAAAATCGACAGCATCAGCAGTGAAAACAGCACGGCCAAGAACCCGGGAACATTGCAGCCTGGAGGAAAGATATATTAATATATTCGCACGTTAAAGCACTTGTTGGCAAACGGCTGGCTCAAACAAGAAAACAGGGTGTTTTGCGGTCGCGCATTCAATCATGTCCGGGCAGCAAGGGGCTGATTATCATGAACATGAAAACGGGATACTTGGCGTTACTCGGGGCGCTGCACCTGTTGTTTCCGATGCAGCCCGCATTTGCGCAGTCCATGCGCCCAACACTGGATTCCGATGCGGCGCAGGCCATAATTGAAGCGTGCAAGCAGAAAGCCTTGGAAAACGATTGGAAAATGGCGATCGCCATTTACGACGACAGAGCCACACTCCTGGCTTTCCTGAGGATGGACGGTGTCAGGGTCGGCAACGTCAGGATCGCTCTTCTGAAGGCGGAAGCAGCGGCAAGCTATGGTCAACCAACGAAATTGTGGGCTGAGCGCGCGGAGAAGAATCCCGCTTATCTGGGGCTGCCCGCTTTTCCCGGATTCGGCGGAGGGGAAGCCATTTTCGCGGATGACGGAACATTGCTGGGCGGAGTCGGTGTTTCCGGTTCGGCGGACAGTAATGATGCCGCTTGCGCGCAGGCAGGCATTCTCGCGGCAGAATTGCAATTCCAGACAAGTTGAGCTTTGCACAGGCAAAATGGCCTTTTATATGGAACTTCATGTGTGAATCGAACGAGTCTGAACAATCTGGACA
>RKRZ01000149.1 GCA_007571105.1 Gammaproteobacteria bacterium | reverse complement strand
ATTCAGGAATCATCAATTTACTGTATATATAAATATATGTTATATAAATTAGTATACAATATAACATACATTATGGAGAGAAGGCCTAAAGTCGCATACCCCATTCCGGTCCAACAGGCTTTGCGGAAGCTTGGTACGGACATTCGAAATGCGCGCCGCCGCCGCCGCATCTCGACAGCCATCATGGCTGAGCGGGTCTCGATCAGTCGCATGACTCTTTACAAGGCCGAAAAGGGTGATCCAGGTGTCGCAGTTGGCACATATGCGACGGCGTTGTTTGTTCTCGGTATGAGCGAACGGCTTTCGGAATTGGCAGACCCCAAACATGACAGTGTCGGGTTGAGTTTGGAGGAAGAATTTCTGCCGCAACGCATCCGTATCCCTCGCGCCAAAAAATTGAGTTGATGAACAAAGAAGTTCTTGCTACATCATTCCCATTAGTATAATTGTGCGCACCGCATCGACGGTATTTCATGATGATGTTGAAAACTCTAGGGCTGTTCGCAGGCTCTTTGATATTGGCTATCGCCTTGCCGACGGCTCCTGCAACTGCAGAAGAGTCTCCGGATGTGCGCCTGAAAGGCGTGATCGAAGAGGTGCTCAGTAATATGCGATCGCGTCAGGAGGAGTTTCGTGACGACGATGAAGCCTTGTTTGCTTATGTCGAGGAAATGCTGGAGCCGATTCTGGATAACGACCGGATCGTGCGGATTATTCTGGGCAAAAAGCAATACAACGAAGCCACGCCCCAGCAGCGCGAGGATTTCAGTCAGTCCATCCTCCAGCAGTTGATTCAACTGTATTCCAAAACCATTCTGAAATATGCGCACGGCGAAGTCCGCTATTTACCGTATGAGCCCCGTCCCGACAAACCGTACCAGGTTATCAACACTGAATTTCTGGTGCCGGCGCGCGAGCCGGTCGCCTTGACGTATCTGATGCGTGAAGTGGAGGGGAATTGGCGTCTGTTTGAGGTTCGCGCTCAGGGGATTTATCTGTTCAAGAGCGTGCGTAAAAGTCTGCGTCCGGAAATTGAAGAGAAAGGACTGGATGCCGTGATTCAGCGCCTGCGTGCTTCCGCGCAGCGCGAGAATGTCTCTGCGCGATTTTCGCATTGGCTTGATACCTGAGCCGGGTCCTGGATTATTATGGACCGGCTGCTGATTGAAGGCGGGACGCCTTTGCGTGGAGAGGTGTTGATTTCGGGCGCCAAGAATTCGGTATTGCCCGTGCTTGCCGCCTCGCTGATGGGCGAAGACCCCCTGAACATTGACAACGTGCCTTATCTGCAGGATGTGGTGTCGTTCACGCAATTGCTGAGCGGCATGAATGCGAAGGTGACATTGGGAGAGAAGGGGCGCTTGCGGGTGGACCCAAGCCCGCTGAATCATCCGCATGCCTCGTACGACATCGTGCGCACTATGCGCGCGTCCATTTTGGTTTTGGGACCCTTGCTGGCGCGATTTGGCGAGGCAACCGTGTCGTTGCCTGGGGGGTGTGCAATCGGCACTCGCCCGGTGGACATGCACCTCAATGGACTCAAGGGAATGGGCGCGGAAATTGATGTCAGCGACGGCTACATCCACGCACGAGCGAAACGTCTGTGTGGCACCGCGCTCAAATTGCCCCAGCCGACTGTAACCGGCACCGAGAATTTGATGATGGCGGCCTCACTGGCGAAAGGGGAAACGTTGATTGAGAATGCTGCGCGTGAGCCGGAAGTTGAGGATCTGGCGCGCTGTCTGGTCAAGATGGGGGCCTGCATTGAAGGAGCGGGTAGCGAACGCATCCGAATTGAGGGCGTGGACAATTTGCACGGAGCCACCCATTGGGTCCTTCCGGATCGGATTGAGGCTGCCACCTATCTGGCTGCTGGCTGCATTACGGGGGGGTGCGTCCGGGTCAATCAGGTCAGTCCCCGATTCATGGGTGCGGTATTGCACAAACTTGAAGAGTGTGGCGCAAATATAGAATCCGGCGAGGATTTTATTGAACTGGACATGCGTGGCGAGCGCCCGCACGCGCTTGACATCTGTACGGCGGCATATCCGGGATTCCCGACGGACATGCAGGCGCAGATGATGGCGATTAGCGCTGTTGCGCAGGGAGCCAGTTCGATCACCGAGACCATTTTTGAAAATCGGTTTATGCATATTTCGGAGTTGGCGCGAATGGGCGCGAAGATTCGCGTACAAGGCCACACAGCCATCATCGAAGGTGTTGAGCGTCTCTCGGGAGCTCCGGTTATGGCAACGGACCTGCGCGCTTCGGCCTGTTTGATTCTTGCGGGGATTGCCGCGGAAGGGGAGACCATCGTCAATCGGGTGTATCACATTGACCGCGGGTATGAGCACGTGGAAGAGAAATTCCGCCGCTTGGGCGCTCGTGTCCAACGATTAAGTGAACAGGTGTTCGCATGAGAATTGCCGTATCCAAAGGACGCATCCTGCAAGAGGCGCTGGAAATCTTCGCGCGTGCGGGGATTGTTCCGGAAGTCGATCCGGAGCGCAGCCGGCAGCTAATTCTGCCGTGCCGGGACTCCGATCTTGAATTGGTCATTCTGCGTGCCGCGGATGTGCCGACTTACGTGGCGTTGGGCGCGGCAGAGCTGGGCGTGACCGGGAGCGATGTTCTGATGGAATCCCGCATTGCGGGTTTGTATGAACCGCTGGACCTGAACATTGCCCGCTGTCGCTTGGTGGTGGCCGGGCCTGCAGGGGCGGCGGCGTGCCTGACGCGCCCGCGAGTCAGGGTTGCGACCAAATATGTCCGGCTGGCTCAGGAGTTCTTTGCGGCACGGGGCCAGCAGGCCATTACGGTAAAATTGTATGGGTCCATGGAACTGGCGCCCTTGGCAGGCTTGGCCGACTGCATCGTGGATCTGGTGGACACGGGCAAGACGCTGGAGGCAAATGGCTTGGAGTCCTACCAGACGCTGGCGGCCATCAGTTCCCGACTCATTGTCAATCGAGGCGCCTGGAAGTTGCATCACGATCAGGTGATGCCGGTTCTGGCGCGTCTTCGACACGCCGTAGAGGCAAATCAGGAGCACGCATGACTTACACAACAGATGATCTGCGCATTACCGACATTCACGATATCATTGCGCCGGAGACGTTGCTCGACGAGATTCCGCTGTCAGATACAGGGGCTCGAGCTGTGGTGGAAGCGGGCACGCAGATTCTCGACTTGCTTGAGGGGACCGGCTATCGACTGATGGCGGTGGTGGGACCGTGCTCCATTCATGACGTTGATGCGGCCCATGAATACGCCCAGCGCCTACAACAGGTGCGCAAGCGCCTGGCCGTCGATCTGTTGATTATGACGCGGGTGTCTTTCGAGAAGCCGCGCACCACGGTGGGCTGGAAAGGCCTGAGCCAAGACCCGGACCCTGACGACAGGTACGACGTGAACCAAGGCTTGGTTGTGGCGCGCTGGCTGGCGCGTCGCTGCCGCGCGCCGGGGACGCGCGCC
>RKRZ01000145.1 GCA_007571105.1 Gammaproteobacteria bacterium | reverse complement strand
TGCAGGCGGCCTTGGCCGGGCAGGCGCGGGCGCTGCTGGAGGATGCGTCCTCAGTCATTGGCGCGCGCATGGCGTCGGGCGGCGGCAGCAGCGCGTTCGCGGCCTTTGCGACTCTGCTCGGCGCCTCCGGCTCCGACTGCGCCTTCGAGGAGCGCCTGGAAGATTGCGCCGCACGGGAGCGCGACGAAAGCGAGGCGCTCTCCGCCCGGGCGCGGGCGAACCGGCTCGACCTCGATCCCTGGGAACGGGAGCGCGAGGAAGCCGCCAGCGCGAGCGATTTGTCGGACCTCCGCGACCTGGTGCGCACGCGCGGCTTCGCGGTCGCGCTCAACCGCCCGCCGGCGGGCGGCAAGACGGCCGGGGGCGCGCTGCGGCCGGGCGCCGATGATTCCGTGGCGCTGACCTTCTGGGGGCGCGGCGGCGCCGCGCTGATGGGCGCCGACGAGACGCTGTTCTGGGGCCTGGACGCCGCTGCCGGCGAACGCTGGATAACGGGCATCGCCTTCGCGGAAAGCCGCGGCACACTCACGCGCGCCGCGAGTGTGGACGGCGCCCGGGCGTCGGGCTACGCCGAGAGCGAAGTCACCGCCGTCTATCCCTATCTGCGAAGCCGCATGGGGGACAAGCTCGAAGTCTGGGGCCTCGCCGGCTGGGGCCGCGGTCAGGTCGACAGCCGCTGGATTGACGACTCGGAAGCATCAATAGACCGGGAGCCTCTCCATCTGCATGGCGACCTGAGCTTCAATATGGGCCTGTTCGGCCTCCAGCAGACGCTGTATGAGACGGCGCGGTGGAAGTTCTCCGCGGTGGGCGATGCCGGGTGGTCGCAGCTGTCGGTCTCCGGCGGCACCGCGGACGGCGTGACGGCCGCGGTCTCCCGCACGCGCCTGGGCTTCGAGGGGAATTACACCTCGGAAGATGCGTCCGTGACGTCCCGCGTGCGCCTCAACGCGCGCATGGATGAAGGCGACGGCGACACCGCTTCGGGAACGGAAGTGCTGGCGGAGGCGCACCGCTCCTGGGGCCGCTGGCAGGCGGGCCTGAAAGGCCGCTGGTATGCGGCGGGCGCGGCCCGCGAGCAGAGCCTGTCGGCGACGGTCGGCCTGAATCCGCGCGCGGACGGCACCGGACTGAGCGTCGTGCTCTCGCCCGGCTGGCGAAGCGAAGGGCCGCCGGACAGCCAGTTCTCCGTGCCGCCGTTGGGCGCGGCGGTCCCGATTGAGGAGGCCTCGCCGTCGGCGCATCTGGACGGGCGCGTCTCCTGGGACGCGCAGCTGCCGGGGCTCCAGGAGCCGGTGCGGCCCCAGGTCGAGTTCTCCGTGTCGGGACAGGGCTCCCGCCACCTTCGCTTCGGCGTCGCGCAGCACGGCCCGGTGAATATGAGTCTGGCCCTGGACTATCGCGAGAGCAGCGTGGCGGCAGCGGAATTCGGCGCCCTGCTGCGCCTCAGCGTGCGATTCTGACGACTCGCCGCAGACCTTGACGGCGGCAGGACTCCTGCCGCCGTCTGTACCCGACACTCGTTCATAGCAAGGGACTGCACTTGTTTTGTTTATGCGCGGATAGGCAGAGCTCCGTATATGCCGATCTGAGCCAAACGCCAAATCAACCCCGCATAGGCGTCTCTGCTCTGTTCCCATCTCACTTTTGTAAAAGCCGCATTGTTATTCTCTGACCAGTTCATTTGCAACTGCTTTATCGGCAATCTCACGAATACGTTGTAACCACTCGGCAATAGCCTTCTCCTGTCCCCGGTCAACTGGAAAATAGAACTGTGTCCCCACCAAACTTTCCGGGAAATACACTTCTCCTTCCACATAAGCCCCTTCAGAATCATGGGCATATTGATATTCTTTGCCATACCCCAAGTCTTTCATCAACTTCGTCGGCGCATTGCGCAAATGCATCGGCACTTCCAGCGTTCCTGATTCTTTCGCCTGCGCCATTGCCAGTTTGTAAGCCTTGTATGCCGCATTGCTTTTGGGCGCACAGGCCAGATAAATCACTGCCGATGCAATCGCCAATTCTCCCTCCGGAGAACCCAATCGCTCATAGGCTTGCCAAGCGGACAGGCAGAGATTCAGTGCCTGTGGAGCCGCATTGCCAATATCTTCGCTTGCCATGCGCGTGACACGTCGCGCGATATAGCGTGGATCGCACCCACCATCAAGTATCCGGCATAGCCAATACAGAGAAGCATCCGGGTCCGACCCGCGAACCGCCTTGTGCAAGGCGGAAATCTGGTCGTAGAAATATTCCCCACCCTTGTCAAAGCGGCGAGCCCCCTGACTCGCAACCTGTTGCATCACTTCCACATTGATCAATGCTTTCTCGCCTTCGCGAACCGCTAGATCCAGCGCAATCTCGAGCAAGTTCAGCAGTACTCGAGCATCCCCATCTGCTGCCCGAATCAGCACATCACGCGCCTCTTTATCCAACTCCACGTGTGATTCCCCTACACCGCGCTCTTCATCCGTCAGTGCCGCTTCAAGCACCGCTTCCAAATCTTCTGAATCCAATACTTTCAAGACATAAACTCTCGCCCGTGACAACAGGGCATTGTTGATCTCGAATGAAGGATTTTCAGTCGTCGCTCCCAGCAGATGAATCGTGCCATCCTCCATGTGCGGCAGAAAAACATCCTGCTGCGCTTTATTCAGCCGATGAATTTCATCTACAAACAACACCGTCGCCTGACCCTTCTGATCCTGCGCAAGACGTGCAGCAGCAATCGCTTCGCGAATCTCTTTGACTCCGGCAAGCACGGCTGAGAGGCTAATAAATTGAGCACTGGCATAACCGCTCACCATACGCGCCAACGTTGTCTTCCCGCTTCCAGGAGGCCCCCAAAACACCATGGAATGCAAATGCCCTGCCTCGATGGCTTGATGCAATGGCATATCCTCCGCCAGCAAGTGCTTTTGCCCCACGAACTCTTCCAACGTTCGCGGACGCATCCGGTCAGCCAATGGGCGAAACTTATTGGTCGTCTCGAATAACTCACTCATGGAACGTCGTGTCCCAAAATATCTGTACCCTCTGGGGGTGCATAGCGAAAATCCGTTGGGAGCATCGGAACATTTGCCTCCATTTGAGCAAACTTGACCCGGACTCGTTGTCCCAGAACATCCGAGAACTCCAGACGAGCCAATTGCCTATTCTCAAAGCCCAACATGATTTTCCCGCTTTGGCCTTCCTGGAATCTCGGTCTCAACTCAACCCAGTCAATCACACCTTCCTGCCAATTCCTCTCTACCGCAAAAACTTCCTCCCAGCCTTGCCCGCGGATTAGCATTGCCAACGGAGAATGGCCCAGTGCCTCTTCCAGAGGAATCACTGTTGCCTGCCTCAACAACGGATCATAAGTCCAGAAGTTTCGGCCATCGGAAGCCAGTGTTAGTGCTTCCTCTCCTTGATAATCCCAGCGAAAAAGATTCGGGCGCAACAGTCGCATCACGCCGTGTCCCGAAGTAATCTTTTCACCTCCTGGGTCGACAACTTGTTGCGTAAAATCTGCCTTGACGGAGTCGGTTTGCATAAAGAACTCCCGCAGTAGTTCTTCTCCTCCGGCAGATGTCGCCCCCATCGAGGCACTAAAGATCAGACCCGCCGCTGCTGCGGCAATGCACCGCCACCTCAAAACTCGTCCTCATCCAACTCCGGCCCCAGAATTTCTCGTCCCCCGCCCGGTTGCACCGGACTGACAATCCCATCCTCTTCCATACGCTCTACCATGCTGGCCGCCCGGTTGTAGCCAATCTTCAATCGACGCTGCAAATAAGAGATGGAAGCCTTACGGTCCCGCAGCACAACTTCGACTGCATCCTGATACAGATCGTCTTCATCATCCTCGATCCCGACTCCCGGGAATAAGTCTGCTTCCGGCTCTTCAGTGACCGCCTCCAGATAATGAGGCTCGCCCCCATGCTGACGCAAATAAGTAACCACCTCACCCACTTCATCAATTGAAATAAATGCGCCATGCACCCGCATGAGCGAAGGAGAGCCGCTGCCCAAAAACAGCATATCGCCCTGCCCCAACAATTGCTCTGCCCCCACCTGGTCCAAGATTACTCGTGAATCCACGTTCGAAGCAACCCTGAATGAAATTCGTGAAGGAATGTTGGATTTAATCAACCCGGTAATCACGTCTCGGGTTGGACGTTGCGTCGCCAGGATCAAGTGAATGCCTGCTGCCCGAGCTTTTTGAGCCAAGCGAATGATGTAGTCTTCCACAGCCTTGCCCACCGTCATGATCATGTCGGCAAACTCGTCAATCACTACCACCACGTGCGGCAAGCGTCCCAAAGTCGGCACTTCTTCACCCTCCTCGCCAGTTCCCTCGAATAAGGGGTCCTTCAAGCTTCCTCCCTCATCTTCCACTTGCCGGTTGTAACCGCTCAAGTTGCGAACGCCTAACTTCGACATGACGGCATAACGACGCTCCATCTCGGTAACGCACCACTGCAGCGATCGTGCTGCCTTTTTCATGTCTGTGATCACCGGAGCCAGCAGGTGGGGAATTTGATCATAAATTTTCAGTTCCAACATCTTCGGATCAATCATGATCAACCGCAGATCTGTAGGTTCGGCCTTATACAGCAGGCTGACAATCATGGCGTTGATCGCCACCGATTTGCCCGACCCCGTCGTGCCCGCGACCAGCAAGTGCGGCATTTTGGCAAGGTCGCATACGACTGCCTCGCCGTCGATGGCTTTGCCCAACGCCAGCGTCAACAATGAGGAGGATTGATTGAAGACTTGAGATCCCAGAATTTCCTGAATCTTCACCGTCTCCCGATCTTCGTTGGGCACTTCCAGGCCAATCACCGACTTCCCTTCCACGACTTCCACGACGCGCACGCTGACCACCGACAACGCGCGAGCCAAGTCTTTTGCATAGCCACTGATTTTGCTTCCCTTCACTCCCGCTTCTGGCTCCAACTCAAAACGGGTCACAACCGGACCGCGGATCACATTCACGACCGCGACACCGACACCAAACTCTTCGAGCTTAATTTCAATCTGCGCCTTCATCTCCTCAATTTCAGATTCGGAATAGCCATACGTTTCCTGCAAAGGAGGGTCCAGAAGACGCAATGGCGGCAATTCCCCGGAGTCAGTCTCAAACAGTCTCAACTCTGACTGGGCTTCTTTAATCTTTCGATCTGCATCCGGCTTGACGGCTACCCTGGGCTCGACGCGAACTTTCGCGCGAGTGCGTTTCTTCTTCTGCCGGGCAATCAACTTCTCCTGACGCTCCTGACGATTTTGCAATCCTTTTCTGTAATCCCGCACCCAATCGACAGCCTCATAAAGCCACTCTCCGAAATTCCACGTCCAGCGTCCCACCGTATCGGCCGCGGCCAGCCATGAAAATCCGGTCCAGATCGTGAATCCACTGAACAGAGCCGCCAACAGCAACACCGTGCCTCCCACTCGGCTGAACGCCATTTCAAAACCAAAGGCAATCCCCTTGCCCAATGCTCCGCCACTGCCGGCCGGCAAATCCCCCAACACCACGTACATGCTCGCCAACGCGCACGCCGCAGACAGCGTCATGAAGAATCCGCTCCAATGAATTAATGCCCCTTGCCAACTCGACCGACTGCCAACGCCTGAAAAGATTTTTCGCTGCCGATAGATCAGCCAACCGTGATAAGCCATGACGAATGGCAATAGATACGCCAGGTATCCGATCAGAAAGAACAGCGCGCCTGCAACATTTGCGCCCACATAGCCGGCGGCATTGTGTACTGTCTCGCCATGCCCGGTATCCACCCAGCTCGGGTCGCCATCATTAAACGACCCCAGCGCAACCAGGAAAAACACCGAGAGGGCTGCCACCACAAGCAGCACGCCTTCACGCAAGATGGGAGAAAGAGTTGCTTCTTCAGGTGCTTTTGGAGCGCGTTTGGGACCCTGCTTTCTTTTCATGACACGGGCTCATATCCAAGCCCGCATTATAAGGAAGTGCGATAATGGCACCGCCAGAACTTCCCCGCAATTGATGTCCGAGACGCAACACCATTCTTTGATTATCCTGGGCTCCGGCCCCGCCGGCTATACCGCCGCCATTTACGCCGCTCGGGCCAACCTTGACGTCATGCTTGTCACCGGGATGGAACAAGGGGGGCAATTGATGCTCACCACCGATGTCGACAACTGGCCGGGCGACCCCGAAGGACTTCAGGGCCCAGATCTGATGGCCCGCATGCAGCGCCATGTCGAGCGTTACGAAGTGCCTATCGTCTTCGATCACATTCGCAAAGCTGATCTGTCGCAACGGCCTTTTTTGCTCGACGGTGACGACAACCAATACAGCTGTGATGCGCTGATCATCTCACCCGGAGCCACTGCACGCTATCTCGGCCTCCCTTCTGAAGAAGCCTACAAAGGCAAGGGAGTTTCTGCCTGTGCAACCTGTGACGGTTTTTTCTTTCGCGATCAGCCAGTCGTCGTGGTCGGCGGCGGCAACACAGCTGTGGAAGAAGCGCTGTACCTCACTAAGATCGCTTCCTCAGTCACCTTAATTCATCGCCGAGACGAATTGCGTGCCGAGAAGATTCTGCAAAACCAGTTGTTCGCCGCGGTCGAGTCGGGCTCCGCAAACATCATTTGGGATCATGTCCTCGAGGAAGTGCTTGGAGACGGCCATACAGTCTCCGGCGTGCGCATTCGCAATGTGCAGGATGACTCCATTCAAGAACTCGAAGCGCAGGGCGTCTTCATTGCCATTGGCCACGATCCGAACACAAAGATTTTCGCAGGCCAGCTGGAAATGTACCCCGGCGGTTATCTGCAAGTCTCCGGCGGCAGCGAAGAAGGTGCAACCGCAACCAGTTGCCCCGGCGTTTTTGCCTCAGGAGATGTTATGGATCAGGTATATCGCCAGGCAGTCACTTCAGCCGGCACCGGGTGTATGGCCGCACTGGATGCGGAGAAATTCCTCTCCCAGCAATAAACGCTATTCCTGCGTCAGATCACCCCAGCGCAGACTCATGCTGTCATAAGCAAACGAAGGGATCCGAAAGACCCAGCCTTTCAGTCGATCGGCTAACTGTTGCGCCGCCTGACGGTGTGCCGTGCTTGCATCATCCTTGATCTGCACTTCAAAGTGCGCATAGCGCTTCTCTTCGAGGGAGAACAGTTGCGCTTTCAACACATAGCCTTCATACATTTCATATTCAACACGGGGCGTGTTTTTCAAGTGCTTGCGCGCTTCGTCAGCAAGCATTACATCTTCCAGAGACAGGCTGGTGATTGCACTCGCAACCCGATTCAGAGCCAATTCATTTTTCAGGGTTTTTCCGGCTGGTATATTCAGAGGGTCGAAGCGTGCAGCATCCGCAACGCGCTTAGCCTTAATCGTCTCCCCATCCGGGTGCACAATCTTGATGCGATGCATGTGCTCCATGCCGATGTCCAGCAACTCCGGCTCCAACCACTTCCGCGCTTCCAACGAAATATTGAAAGTTCGATCCACTAACCACGCCTGTGAATCCCCGTCATGCTTCACATACGTCACATTGCGCCCTTCCGGTCGCGTCCCAATACGCACGACCTGAACCTCGTCTCCAATCAGTTTGAGCAACTGACCCTGAGCATCAGGCTTATCGATCGGACCTAATCCCAACTTGGCGTGCTGCTCCGGATCATCCGTCTTGCGCTCAAGCAACTTTGCTCCTGTCAGGTCCAACAACAGAGTGCGCACCATGCCAATCTGCACCGGATAAAACCCACGCTCCGCAACTCCCCAGCCCCGAGCGCGACGCTCCAGCGATACTTGCTGATTTCCTGCTCCACTGATCTCGATCCGGTGGATTGCGTTGATATCCAGACCCTCCAGCCAAAGCGTCTCCAAATATTCATCGTGCCCGCCCGTATGCTTCAAGCTATACATCAACGCCGCCAAGAGCACGGTTGCCGCCGTTATTGCGGCCAGAATTTTTAATTCACGCAAACTCATGCTATCGCCCTCTTCACGCGTCGCCGGCGTTGCACCCACCACAATCCCAGTGCTCCCACCGTCACCAGAATCGGCATCAGCCAAATATTGATCAGGCGCAAATAGGACCCCAAGGATTCGATGTCTTGATCCAGCTCGTGGCGCACCGCCCGCAAATCCCGACGCACGCGGGAACGCTCCTTATAAAACGCATCAATCTCTTCACGCTGCTGCTCTGTCAATAAGTCCTGATCGCTGCCTTCCTGCTTGTGCTGTTGCAGCGTTTGAATCTTTGCTTCTGTCTCCTGCAATTTGGCCTGCAACGCTTTTTCTTTCTCATGCAAGCGGGCTTCGGCATCCTGGCGCAACTCGTCGACCACATGAAAAGGACGCGAGAAATTAGAGCGTCCGCGCAGGCCAATCAAATCCCCACTTCCCGCCAAACTCTCCAGCGCGTTGGCGACGAAGTCTCCGTTGTGTGCCCAAGGCCGGAAAACGCGCTGGCCAAAGAAATCCTGCACGTGTGTCCAAAGGGTATCTGACAGCATATCGCTGTCCGTCACCACGATCATGTCTCGGAACTCCGGCGCACTCGCCAAATGACCCTCTGCAGGTGATTCTGCTTCTTCCGGTGGACCGGATGGGAATATGCTTGTCGGCTGCGCCCGGATCCAGGCAGCCAGCGTGTAATTTTCTTCCGTCGGTCGGAAATCCCGCATCAAAGCACTGGGATCCGGCAGATAGCGATAGTGCTGCTTATGAATCAGTTGAGAGTCTGTCGTCGTCGTCAACAGAGGAGTAAATTCTCCCTCAAAATTCTCTGCCTTCAGCAATGCTCCGGAGAATCCCAATATGATTCGGGACAATTGCGTCGTAACCAGATTGTCCGCATTGAGCCCATCACCCGACACGTGAAGAAAAGACACATGCCGCACCGACCGGGCCTGGGCAGAGGCTTGCACCGGCAGCGCTTGCTTGCGGTCGGCGACGATTTGGTCAACATCCACCCGCAGTCCCCAGGAATCCAGCATGCCCTGAATGTCGGAAGCCTGAATGCCTCCGGAGTCCGGTGGATTGCTTGCCTGGAAGAACATCGGGTCTTTATCCGCATAAGGGTCCACGAACAGCATCAACCGTCCCCCGTGCATCACGAACTGATCAACTGCATACAGCGTTGCATCGGAAAGCCCTTTCGGATGCACCAGCATCAGAATTCGGATATCCGGGTCAATTGCTTTGGCCTTCTCGTCAACCTGCCGCACTTCGAAGGTTTGACGCAGATGTCCCAGAATCGCCCATTCAGGAATCGGCGCCTGATTGGCCGAATCAAAACTACCAAACATCTGCAAGCCCGTCAATATCCCGACCACCGGCTTGGCTGGATTGGTCAGTCCGTAGATCAATTGACTGATGTCGTATTCCAGAAAAGTCTCTCGCCCCGGCTGGAAAAACTCGATGATCTCCACATCATCCACTGTATTGGTGCCCACCAAACCGAAATAAAGATTCCGGCCATCAGCCGTCGGCACGGCCTTCAATCCATACTCTGTTGCCTGATCCTCTTCTTCCGAGAAAGGCTGCGGATCAATTACCCGAAGCTTCAACCGTCCGTCCGCGTAATACTCGTATTCCTCAAGCAACTCCCGAACCCGTTGCGCGTAATTGCGCAGGGGCGCGTTATCCTCGCTGGCCTGATTGGAAAAAAACAGATACAGATTGATGGGCTGCTGGATCTTCTCGAGTACCTTGAGTGTGCCATCGCTGACGGTATAAAGTTTCTGCTCGGTCAAATCCAGTCGAATATTGTCAAGCGCCAAGTTAATCAATAACATAGAGGATATTAGTAATACCCCCAATAAGCCGATGCCAGCGGCGGCATAGGATTGACTGTCGGTGAATGAGATCTTCATACTGCTTTTCGGGCGCGCACCACGATCACGTTGGCATACAGCCACACGGAAATCAAAATCAGAAAATAGGCTAAGTCGCGCAAGTCAATTACGCCCTTGTTGATAGACGTGAAATGCGTCAGAAAACTGAGCGAAGCGATTGTATCGACCACCAACTGCGGCAGCCATAACTGAAAGAAATCCAGCACTAAGGGGAAGCCGCTCAACAGATACAAAAAGCAAACCACCACACTGAGAATGAAGGCAATCACCTGATTGCGAGTCGTCGCAGAGATGCACGCGCCAATGGCCATAAACCCACCCGCCATCAGAAAACTTCCCAGATATGCTGCCACGATTACACCGTTGTCCGGGTCTCCCAGATAATTCACGCTCAACCAGATCGGGAACGTCAGCAGAAGAGCGATCCCCGTAAAAATCCAGGCGGCCAGGAACTTACCCAACACAGCCTCGGTTACGGTCACGGGCAAAGTCATCAACAGCTCGATGCTGCCGGTCTTGCGCTCCTCCGCCCACAACCGCATAGAGATGGCTGGCACCAGAAACAGGTACAACCATGGGTGAAAAGTAAAGAAGGCGCCCAGATCAGCTTGTTCGCGCTCGTAAAAATTGCCCATGTAGAACGTCATGGCGCCCGACAGCAACAGGAAGATCGTGATAAACACGTAGGCCACTGGGGTCTGAAAATACCCCAGCAACTCTCGCCGCAAAATCGGCAGCAGATTAGGCAGTGGATTCTTCGGCATGTTGCGTCAACTCGTGGAACACGTCATCCAGTCGGCCTGGCTGAATGAAAAGAGGGACATTGTTCAAACCTTGGCTCTGCAGCACCCCGCGCACCGGCTCCTCCAGCACCCTGCCGGATTTCGGAATCAAGGTCAGGCCACCATCACGCTCCTCTTCACAGGCGGCGACCTCGCTAAGACTTTGCAAAGCCTGGCGTGTCGATTCTTCAATCTTTGTCTGCACTGTGACGGCGTTGTGGTAACGGGAACGCTCTCGCAGATTCTCTGGCGATTCATCCACCAGAATTCGCCCTTCCGCAATGATGATGGCACGTGTGCAGACCGCTTCCACCTCTTCCAGAATGTGCGTAGAAATCACAATGATCTTGTCTTGCGCCATCTCATTGATAAAGTCGCGAACCTGGCGCTTTTGATTCGGGTCCAAGCCGTCGGTCGGCTCGTCCATGATCAACACCTCCGGATCATGCAGAATGGCTTGCGCCAGGCCGACTCTGCGACGATACCCTTTGGATAAAGTCTCTACTGGACGGTGCAATACCGGCTCCAGGCCTAACTGTTCAATCACCCACTGCAGTCGTGAATCGCGAGCTTCCGGACGTCGGATGTCGGCAATGAAATTGAGAAACTGCCACGGAGTCATTTCGCTGTAGGCCGGCGCACCTTCAGGCAAATAGCCCAGACGTTGCTTGGCTTGAAGCGGCTGCTCGTCAACCGGGTACCCACAGACTTGCACACGGCCTGCCGTCGGAGCAAGGAAGCCGGTGATCATTTTCATAGTGGTGGACTTGCCCGCCCCATTGGGCCCCAGAAATCCCAATACTTCCCCGGGCCCGACTTCAAAACTCAAGTCATTGACGGCGCACAGGTCGCCGTACATCTTGACCAGATTCTCTACCACAATTGAGGCTGACATAGTGGCGAAATTCATCTCAATTTGAGAATTTTGTGTCATGAAATAGATGGTGTTGCGATATAGAAATTTCAAACACACGGGTGCTCAAAACCCCCATTGATGGGAACGCCTATTTTATATTTTGACTTCCATTTCTGCCAATCATGTTAGCATTGGCTCCAACTGACGCACACTCAGAGCATCGATTCTCTGGCAGACATGTTCTCGACTCAAGCGCAACCTGGAATCCAGTACGAGCAACACGAAATAGCCTGCAGCCGCAACTGCCAAAATCGCGGCCGCCGCACGTAGATCGTGAATCAACAAAGCCCCCAAAAGACGCAACTCCAAAACGCTCATCAGTCCGTCCGCCGATACATCAAACAATGAACGGCTCACTGTCAACAGATGAT
>RKRZ01000006.1 GCA_007571105.1 Gammaproteobacteria bacterium | reverse complement strand
GCCGCCCTGCCCGTCGCCTTTCTGACTGCCGCATTCATGGGCGTACTCATTGAGCGCGGCGTGATTCGCCATTTATATGGGCGCACTTTGGAGACCTTGCTGGCGACCTGGGGCGTGAGCCTGATTCTGCAGCAATTGGTTCGCTCCGTATTCGGAGCCAACAATCAGGAAGTCGCCAATCCAGGCTGGATTTCTGGCGCGATCGAAATTGCAGGCGGCGTCAGCATCACCCTGAACCGCCTGTGCATCATTCTCTTCTGCCTGGCCGTGGTTGCCACACTGGCCGCATTCATCCGTTATTCGCGTTTCGGCCTGCACATGCGCGCCGTCACGCAGGATCGCGCCATGGCCTCTTCCATGGGCATTCGAACCGGACAGGTGGATGCCATGACTTTCGCCCTGGGCTCCGGCATAGCCGGCATTGCCGGCATGGCGCTCAGCCAGATCTCCAATGTCAGCCCCAATCTGGGCCAGAACTACATTGTCGACAGTTTCATGGTGGTGGTGTTCGGTGGTGTCGGCAGCCTTTGGGGCACCATTGTCGGCGCCTTCACTTTAGGCATTGCCAACAAGTTTCTCGAGCCGGTCAGCGGCGCAATCCTTGCCAAGATCGTGATCCTGATTTTCATCATTCTGTTCATTCAGTTGCGCCCGCGCGGCCTGTTCGCGCTGAAAGGACGCGCGGCAGGAGATTGAGATGGGCCCATTGAGTTCTCGACTGTTTGCTCTGGAGAGTCACCGGAACTGGCAAATCTCCTTTTCCATCGGGGCGATCCTGATCCTGTTGGTGCCCTTTTTAAATCTGGCCGTGCCCTCCGATTCCTGGTTGCACATCTCCGACTTCTGGGTCAACACGCTGGGCAAGTTTCTGTGCTTTGCCATGCTGGCGCTCGCGCTGGACCTGATCTGGGGTTATGCCGGCATTCTCAGCCTGGGACATGGCGCATTCTTCGGTCTAGGCGGCTATGCCATGGGAATGTATCTGATGCGCCAGATCGGCGATCGCAGCGTCTATGGAAATCCGGAACTGCCGGACTTCATGGTGTTTCTGAACTGGACGGAGCTCCCCTGGTTCTGGCAGGGCTTCGACATGTTCTGGTTTGCCCTGCTGATGGCCATGCTGGTTCCTGGAGCCCTGGCGTTCGTACTCGGCTGGCTTGCCTTTCGCTCTCGCATCACCGGCGTATACTTCTCCATCATCAGCCAGGCCATGGTGTTTGCCATGATGTTGGCTTTCTTCCGCAATGAAATGGGATTCGGCGGCAACAACGGATTGACCGATTTCAAGGATCTGCTGGGCTTCGATCTGTCGGAACCTGAAGTTCGCGTCGCCTTATACGTCATCTCGGCGATCATGCTGGGGCTAGTCTATTTGATCTGTCGCTTTGTCACCACCTCCAAGCTGGGAAATATTCTGGTTGCAGTTCGCGACGCGGAGACCCGGGTTCGTTTCCTCGGCTATTCCGTTGCACGCGCCAAATTGTTCGTCTTCACCTTATCGGCCATTCTCGCCGGAATTGCCGGGGCCTTGTATGTTCCCCAGGTCGGCATCATCAATCCCGGTGAATTCAGCCCCGCCAAATCCATTGAAATCGCCATCTGGGTTGCGGTCGGCGGGCGCGGAACCTTGTACGGCGCCATCGCCGGCGCCTTTGCCGTCAATGGCGCGAAAAGCCTGCTGACGGGAATCGCTCCGGAAATCTGGCTCTTCTTCCTCGGCGCCCTGTTCATTCTGGTCACCGTATTCATGCCGCGCGGTCTGGTCGGACTTGTCCGGCAGTGGCGCGAACGCCGCCGCACTATCCCTTCCCCGGAGACGTCCCATGCCCGTTGAACCTCGCAGTACTCCAGACATGTCTCCCAAAACGCTACTGTATGTGAGCGGAGTTTCCGTCAGTTTTGATGGCTTCAAGGCGCTCAACTCACTCAGCCTCATTATTGAGCCCGGAGAAATGCGCGCCATAATCGGACCCAATGGAGCCGGCAAGACCACCATGATGGATGTTATCACCGGCAAGACACGTCCGGACGAAGGCGAAGTTTTGTTTGATGACGCCATTGATCTGACCGAACTTCACGAAACTGAAATTGCCAACCTTGGCATTGGCCGCAAATTCCAGAAGCCCACTGTGTTCGAAAGCTTGAGTGTTTTTGACAATCTTCGCCTGGCCCTGAAATCCGACCGGCGAATCTTTGCTACCCTATTCGCACGATTGACTTCGGAACAGCGGGACCGAATCCATCAAACGCTCGAGGCCATTCATCTGTCCGCACGGCAGGAAGAATTGGCCGGAGCGCTGTCGCACGGACAAAAGCAATGGCTTGAAATCGGCATGTTGCTGATGCAGAATCCTCAACTGATGTTGCTGGATGAACCTGTGGCCGGCATGACCGATGCCGAGACCGAACAGACGGTGACCCTGCTGAAAAGGATTGCAGGTGAGCGATCGGTGATTGTGGTCGAACACGATATGGCCTTTGTGCGCAATCTTGACTGCCGCGTCACCGTACTGGATGAGGGACAGACAATCGCGGAAGGGTCCATGGATGCCGTGCAGTCGGATCCGCGCGTAATCGAAGTTTATCTGGGACGCTGATCATGCTGGATGCGCGGGAACTTCATCTCTACTACGGCGCCAGTCATATCCTGCGCGGCGTGGACATTCAGGCACGCACTGGACAGGTCACCTGCCTGCTAGGGCGCAACGGAGTGGGCAAGACCTCCCTGTTGCGAGGCCTGACCGGACAGACGCCTATCCGCAGCGGCCGAATCCTGTGGAACGGCACCGACATCGACGCCATGCCCGCACACGCGCGGGCCAGACTAGGCATCGGCTACGTGCCGCAGGGACGCAACATCTTTCCGCGCCTGACAGTGGAAGAGAATCTGATGACCGGGTTCTGCTGTCTGCCGCGCAGCGAGGCGCGAATTCCTGAAAATATCTATGAGTTGTTTCCGGTTCTGCAGGAAATGTTGTCTCGGCGCGGCGGCGATCTGTCCGGCGGCCAACAGCAGCAGCTCGCCATTGCGCGCGCACTCGTCACCCAACCGAAACTATTGATTCTGGACGAGCCCACCGAAGGCATCCAGCCGTCCATCATCAAGGACATCGAAGCAATCATTCGTCTGCTCGGAGAACAAGGCGACATGGCTATTTTGCTGGTTGAGCAGTACTACGAAATGGCACGGGACTTGGCCGATAACGCCTGCGTCATGGACCGCGGCCGCATGGTTCTGAGCGGTGCCTTCAGCGATCTTGACGAGGCGGAAATCCGCCGCCACCTGACTGTGTGATCATGGTTTGCGGCACGGCCCGTCTGCATC
The DNA here is from genome assembly GCA_007571105.1 of Gammaproteobacteria bacterium. GTDB lineage: Bacteria > Pseudomonadota > Gammaproteobacteria > Poriferisulfidales > Poriferisulfidaceae > Poriferisulfidus. The sequence continues at coordinate 176 of RKRZ01000006.1, read as the reverse complement.
TCGAATCCATTCAGGGAGAGACGGTGATGCACAGCCTCTACCAGAGAGACCCTCTGCGCATCCTGTTTCCCGAAACCGGGGCGGAAGAACCCTTGACGGCAACTGTGGTCACCACCTCCGGTGGCCTGGTCGGCGGTGTGCCCGGTCTGCACAGGGATGGCTTGCTGTTGGTTGGT
>RKRZ01000131.1 GCA_007571105.1 Gammaproteobacteria bacterium | reverse complement strand
TGACCGATTAGTAGAGAAGCTCTTGCGAAATTAGGCGACTTGCTCCGACTGTGCTGCTATTTTCTGTATCTTAGTTATTCCCCTTGGGGTTTCGACCGCAGGGCGCAGGGCATTACCGTAGGCCCTGCATTTTTTTTGATCCTACGTATCTCGGCTTGACAGGCGCGTCAGCAGATATGCCTGCCCCGGTGCTTTTGGTCCGGCTCATGCATTGACAATCAGCCACGCCCTGCCCACAATGGGCGCATTCAATTTCAGGTTTTTCATGAGTCAGGCGCGCACGCTGAAACCGGAAGAGTATCGGGTTGAGACCGAGCCTTATTACGAACCGGTGGGTTCCGAAATTGAAGTCTTTGAATCTGCCTGGCGCAATCAGTTGCCGGTGTTGCTCAAGGGGCCGACCGGCTGTGGCAAGACTCGTTTCATGGAATACATGGCCTGGCGCTTGAGCCGGCCGCTGATCACCGTCTCCTGCCATGACGACCTGACGTCTTCCGACCTGGTTGGGCGTTATCTGATTACCGGTGGCGAGACAGTCTGGGTTGACGGACCTCTGGCGCGCGCCGTGCGCTCAGGCAGCATCTGTTATTTGGATGAAGTGGTTGAGGCGCGTAAAGACACCACGGTCGTCATTCATCCGCTGTGCGATGACCGCCGCGTCCTGCCGATGGAAAAGCACGGGGAATTGCTGGAGGCTCCGGACGAGTTCTGCATGGCGATTTCCTACAACCCGGGCTACCAAAGTGTGCTGAAGGATCTCAAGCAGAGCACCCGCCAGCGCTTTGTGGCGCTGGAATTTAATTATCCGGAGGCGGAAGTTGAGCGCAAGATTGTGGTGCGGGAGACCTCCGTGGATGATGACACCGCCCGGCTTTTGGTCAAGTTCGCGGAAATGACCCGCAACCTCAAGGGGAATGGGCTCGATGAGGGGGCCAGCACGCGGCTTCTGGTGCACGCGGGGAAACTGATTCAGTCCGGCGTTGCTCCGGTGGTCGCCTGTTCCAGTGCGGTATCGCAGGCACTCACGGATGACCCGGAAATGCTGCAGGCGGTCAACGAGTTGAGTTCTTCGGTATTTTGAGTTTCTCTAAAACTGAATGGCATGGTTTTGCGTAGGTGAACGCCGATGATTGAGCGATTGCGCGGCTATTACGACCGCCTGGTGCTGGACGCTCCATGGCTGACGCTGCTGTTGCTGGTGGCTGCCGTCGTCGCGATGGGTACGCAGGCGACGGATTTCCGATTGGATGCTTCGGCGGATTCGCTGCTTCTGGAAGATGACGAAGACCTCCGATATTATCGGGACAAAGTCGCGGGATATGGCGGCCAGGACTTTTTGATCATCACCTATCGGCCGAATGAGGCGGCCATTCTGGAGGATGCCACGATGGCGCGCCTGGATGCTTTGAGTGAGGATTTGCTGGCGCTGCCCAGGGTTGACGATGTCGTCACCATTCTGGATGTGCCCTTGCTGAATTCGCCGCCGATTGATTTCGCGGAACTCGGTCATGTCAACCGCACGCTCAGGGATGCCGATGTGGACCGGGCACTGGCCTTGCAGGAATTGAGCACCAGTGCGTTCTATAGCGACATGCTGATGAGCCGCGACGGCCAGACAACGGCGCTGATTGCGTTTTTGCATGTGGACGAGGTGGCGGATGCCTTGTTGAAAGAGCGCACTCAATTGCGGGATGCGCGTCGTGCGGGCACGCTGGATGCAGAAGGATGGGAACGTCTGGATGAGGTGACGGCCCGTTATGCCGATCACATGGCCGCGGCATCGGAGCAGCGCACAAAGGACATTGCCGCCGTGCGGGCGATCTTGGACAACTATCGGAGCGACGCCCGTATTTTCTTGGGCGGCATTTCCATGATTGCCTCCGACATGATCGACTTTATTGACAGTGATCTGCACGTCTTTGGCGCGTCGGTTTTTGTGTTTCTGATAGTGATGCTGGCGGTGATCTTCCGGCGGTTGCGCTGGATCATCCTGCCGCTTGCGGCATGTTCGGGCGCGGTGGTGATGATGATGGGGATGTTGGCGTTTGCGCGTTGGCCGGTGACGGTCATCTCCTCTAATTTCGTATCGCTGTTGCTGATCATCACGATGTCGATGATTATTCACTTGGTGGTGCGTTTTCGTGAGTTGCAGGCGCTGGAGCCGGACAGCTGCCCACGGGATTTGGTCGGGCGAACGGTGCATTTCATGTTCATTCCCATTCTGTATGCCGCCCTCACGACGATTGTGGCTTTTGTCTCGCTTCTGGTCAGCGGCATTCGCCCGGTGATTGATTTCGGCCACATGATGACGGCCGGAATTGCGATGGCCTTTGCAGTGATTTTCCTGCTGTTCCCGGCAGTGGTGACCTTGCTTCCCAAGACGCACGGCAAAGAGCGGGACTTTACTCGCGGAGTGACATTGGCATTCGCTCGGCTGGCTGAGCGGCATCGGCGAGTAATTCTGCTGCTGGCGGCGATATTGGCGGTGGCGGCAGCGGTAGGAGCGAACCGCCTGGATGTGGAGAACCGATTCATTGATTACTTTGAGCCGGAGACGGAAATTCATCAGGGCATGCTGGAGATTGACCGTCACTTGGGCGGGACCACGACGCTGGACATCATTCTGGAAGCGGCCCCCGACTGGCAGCCGATTGAAGAAGATGATTTTGGGGATGAGGACGATTTTTATGCGGAATTGGGGGGGGATGAGGAAGAGATCGACAGCTATTGGTTCAATCCGCTGCGTTTGGGAGAATTGAGGGAATTTCACAATTGGCTGGAAGCGCAGCCGGAAGTTGGCAAAGTGTTGTCGTTGGATACGGTTGTGCGGATGGCGGAAAGCGTCAATGACGGGGAGCCGCTGGATGATTTGAAAATCAGTCTCTTGCGCGAGGGCTTGACGCATCTGGATGAAGGCATGCAGGACGTCCTGGTGAATCCCTATCTGTCTGAGGATGGGAACACCTTGCGCGTCCAGTTGCGGGTGATCGATTCCGACCCGCAATTGCGCCGTGCGGAGTTGCTGGCGCGTGTCGAGACTTTTTTGCGCGAGGAGATGGGTTACGGGGAAGGGCGTTTTCGTCTAAGTGGCTTGTTGGTGCTGTACAACAACATGCTGCAAAGCCTGTTCGCCTCGCAGATTCAGACCATCGGATTTGTTTTTCTGGCCATTCTGGGAATGTTTCTGGTGTTGTTTCGCTCGTTGCGCCTGGCATTGATTGCCATCTTGCCGAACATGTTGCCGGCGCTTCTGGTTTTGGGCGCGATGGGGTGGTTGGGAGTTCCGCTCGACCTGATGACCATCACAATTGCGGCCATCAGTGTCGGGATTGCCGTCGACAATACAATTCACTACATTGTGCGCTTTCGGCGCGAATATCCCCAGGACCGAGACTACCGGGCCACCATGCATCGGTGCCATGGCAGCATTGGGCGGGCGATGTATTACACCTCGCTGACGATTGTGGTGGGATTCTCCATTCTGATGCTGTCGAATTTCACGCCGACTTTTTACTTCGGCCTGTTCACTTCATTGGCGATGCTGGCCGCATTGATTGCCTCGCTGGTATTGTTGCCGGCCATGCTGCTGACTTTGCGTCCGCTCGGGCGCTGACCTCTTTTTTGGATTTCGCCTGAGTTGTTATAGGCGGTCGGTTTTCTCAAAACGGTGGACTGCATCCATAATTTAGGAAAAGTGGAATTTCTTCACTTGTTGACATTGCACACTTGAAAAGCGGTGATTAGTGTGTATTCTAAATTCAGGCTTATGCTATGCGCCTGAGGAGCAGGAAGATGAAAGAATCGATTTATCCCCCCAATTGCAAGTAGGCTTGCTTGTACTTTTGTCCGGAACGCTCACATTTGGGAGTCCTGCGTTCGCGGAAGAGGATGAAGAGGACACCGAAGAGATTTCCGTCATCGGGACGCGAAGTCACGATCGCTCTTCAACAGATTTAGCCGTTCCGGTTGATGTTCTGGATAGCAACGAATTGCTGGACCAGGGCGATTCACGAACCGAGTCGATGCTTGCGCGCGTAGTGCCGTCTCTGAATGTCGATGGACAACCGATTAGTGATGCCGCAACCATTGTGCGTCCTTTCAACTTGCGCGGACTGCCTTCGGACTCCACTTTGGTTCTGGTTAATGGAAAGCGTCGTCACCGCAGTTCGGTGATTACGTTCATTGGTTGGGGCCTCAACGATGGTGCGCATGGAGCGGATATTGCCTCCATCCCTGCGATTGCGCTTGATCGCGTGGAAATTCTTCGGGATGGTGCGGCGGCGCAGTATGGGTCGGACGCGGTGGCCGGCATTTTGAACTTTGTGCTGAAAGAGGACAGCGAAGGCGGCCAGTTGCAGGCCCGTTACGGACAATATTATTACGGCGATGGGGAGAACGTCACGATTGCTGGCAATATGGGTTTGCCGTTGGGAGATTCCGGATTTCTGAACCTGAGTGGAGAATACAACACTTCCAAGCCGACTAGCCGCAGCGTTCAGCGCGGCGATGCGGCGGCATTAATTGCGGCAGGAAATGAACATGTGCGCTCGCCGGCCGCTCAAATTTGGGGAGCTCCGGACATTGACGACAACTTCAAATTATTCGCAAACGCGGGCATTGAAGTGTCGGAGTCATTTGAGCTGTATGCGTTTGGAAATTACGCCGAGCGAACTGTGGATGGAGGATTTTTCTTCCGCAATCCGATTGATCGGGAGGGGATTTTTGGCCCTGTAACGCTGGCGGATGAGTCCAAAGGTCTGATTGTGGTTGATCATACGCCCGGAGATATGATGGATTGTCCGGATGTGCCAATTGACGCTGAAGTGATGCGGGGCAATGTGCCTTCGTCAGTAAGCGGTGGTGGAGATTGCTATGTCTTCAATGCCCGATTCCCGGGTGGGTTTACGCCTCAGTTTGGCGGAGATGTTGAGGATCACAGTATAGCCGTCGGTTTTCGGGGCGAATTGATGGATGGGGGTCTGACCTATGACTTCTCGGCCGTGTACGGAGAGCACGAAACCGACTTCTTTATCTACAACACCATCAATCCCCAGTTGGCGGCAATGGAGAATAACATCCAGACGTCCTACGACCCCGGCCTGTATCGGGAGAAGGATTACACGATTAATCTGGATTTCACGACCGAGTGGGATGTCGGGGCGTTCGCCTCTCCGGTGCATGTGGGCTTCGGCTTCGAGCATCGCAACGAGGAGTTTGAAATTGAAGCCGGCGAATTGAATTCGTACTACATTGCGCGCTATGACAGCAATGGTGACGGAATGGTGGACAGTAAAGATGCTTTGAAATACCCGTACTTGGGGATTGGCACCAACGGATTTTCAGGGTTCCGTCCGGATTCCGCAGGATCCTGGGACCGCGACTCCAATGCGGCCTACATTGACTTCGAGGTGGATGTGCCTGAAAACCTGCTGTTCGGTGTGGCGTTCCGCCACGAGGACCCGGAAGACTTTGATTCCACGCTGGACGGGAAAGTGTCGGCCCGTGTGCAGGCGACCGACACGCTGGCATTTCGCGGTTCGTTTGGAACCGGTTTTCGCGTGCCGACGACCGGACAGTCGAATGTCCGGAATGTGACGACGGAACTGGATGCTGAGGGAAAATTGGCCGACACCTTGACGGTGGGTCCGAGAGATCCGCTGCTACAGGGGGTTGCCAGTCCGCTTGACCATGAGGAATCTGAGAGCTTTGGCGTAGGGGCCGTGTTCAATGTTGGCGCCTTGGATGTGACAATTGACTATTTCCATATTGAAATCGACGATCGTATTGCGCTGACAACAGAACGTCCCCTAGATTGCCTGCTCTTGGAAAAAGCGCATGGCGGGGAATGTTATGGAAATGGTTCAGCTGGCTACGTGATGAATATGGATGATGCCAACTATGGCAATCGCTATGACAATCCGAACTTTAATGCGAATCAGGTTGCCGATGAAGTGGCCAGACTCCGGGCGGACTTAGAGCAGAGTGTTCCGGATCAAAGCAGCGTCAATGAAGTGCGCTGGTTTGCGAATGATTTCGACACAACGACGGAAGGCATCGACATTGTCGCAACTTATCCCATGGACCTGTTTGACGGCAGCACGGATTTGACTTTTGCCGCGAACTGGACTCGCACAGAAATCACGAAACGCAACCCCGACACCATTGCCGATCACACTGTGCTGCAAAAAGAAGAAGCAGTGCCGAAGACGCGCTTTAGCTTGACGGCAGATCATCAAAAAGGCCCGTGGCGGGTTCTGGGCCGGTTCCGCTATTACGGAGATTACGTCAACGTGCATCTCAACGTGCCTCAGTTGACCCAGCGTTTGGATAAACGCTTCCTGTTCGATATGCAGGTCACTTATACGTGTAACGACAACTATCACTTTACGGTGGGCGCAGAGAACCTCTTTGATGTCGATCCGGACAAGAGCGTCTTTGCCGGCATTGTCGGTGCGGAGTATCCCGAGAACTCACCGTTTGATTTCAACGGCGGCTTTTACTACGCAAAGGCGGTTTTTGAATTCTGAAGTCATCGATTAAGAGTCGGCAGGGAAAGCGTAATAGCGCGCGTTCAGATACGCGCGCATGGCCTCGAGTTCAACATCACCCCAGTTGAGGCTCGCGCCGCGCTGGCAGTGATCGATGCGCGCGCGCAATTGTTTTGAGTCGCGCACCAGGCCGCGGGTGCCTCGGTAAAGCACATCGCCCTCGCCTCCGGTAACCCGTGCGTGGCAATGGACACAATGCTCCTGATGTACACTTTCCGCCTCAAATCCTGTTGCGCTCATCGGTAACAATAGTGCGCCGACCGACACGCCGATTCTGCTCATGTTCTCCAAAAAAAACCTGATCTGGCTTGATCTGGAAATGACCGGTCTGGATCCGGATGCGGATCGGATTCTGGAGATTGCCACGGTGGTCACGGACTCACAGTTGCGCCCGATTGCAACCGGGCCGGAGTTGGTCATTCGGCAGTCGCAAGAGCGCCTGGACGCGATGGATGAGTGGAACCGCAATCAGCATGGCGGTTCCGGTTTGATTGAGGCGGTGCTCAATTCCGACTGCGATGAAACGCAGGCGCAGCGCCAAACGCTGGAGTTTTTGGCGGAGCATGTCCCGCCGGGGAAATCGCCGATGTGCGGCAACAGCATCTGCATGGACCGGAGATTTCTGGCGCGTTGGATGCCGGAGTTGGAGGCGTTCTTCCATTATCGCAACCTGGATGTCAGCACGCTCAAATTGTTGGTGCGACATTGGGCTCCCGCGGTGGCGGAGCAGGCACCGAAGAAAGGAGAGGCGCATCGGGCTTTGCAGGATGTCATGGATTCGATTGCGGAGTTGGCGCATTACCGGCGGCATTTCCTGGCTCCGGATTATGCGGGGGATTCCTGAGCGATTGTCTCGGGACACAGAATCGTATCCTGTTGCGCAAGCGTATCGTCCCTGTCCGGGAAATCCAGCGTATAGTGTAGGCCACGGCTTTCCTGCCGCGCAAGCGAGCAGAGAATAATCAGCTTTGCGGTCAGCGCCAGGTTGCGCAATTCAATCAGGTCCCGCGTGACGCGGAAGTCCTGGTAATACTCATCGATTTCCTCTTGCAGCATGGCGCAACGCCGGCGTGCGCGTTCCAGTCGCTTGGTGGTTCGCACGATGCCGACATAATCCCACATGAAGCGGCGCAATTCATCCCAATTGTGAGAAACGACCACTTCCTCATCCGAATCGGACACCTGACTTTCGTCCCAGGAATCGACTTCGGGCAGCGGACTTTCCGTCGACAGCGAGTGGTTGATATGGTGGCTGGCGGCGTGGCCGAAAACCAGACATTCAAGCAGGGAGTTGCTGGCCATGCGGTTGGCTCCGTGCAGACCGGTATGGGCGACTTCTCCGATGGCATACAGACCGGGCACGTCCGTGCATCCGTCAAGATCCGTAATGATGCCGCCACAGGTGTAATGTGCGGCCGGGACCACCGGAATCGGTTCGCGCGTGATGTCGATGTCAAATTCCAGACAGTGAGCGTAAGTGTTGGGGAAGGCTTCGCGAATCGTTGCAGAGGCTTCGTGACTGATGTCCAGGTGGACGTAGTCCAGACCCAGGCGCTTCATTTCAAAGTCGATGGCGCGGGCCACGATGTCGCGAGGGGCCAGTGCGCCGCGTTCATCGAAGCGATGCATGAACTCTTCGCCCGTGGGCAGGCGCAGGCGCGCTCCTTCTCCGCGCAAGGCTTCCGTCACCAAAAACGAGCGGGCGCGCGGATCATACAAACAAGTGGGATGGAACTGAATGAATTCCATGTTGGCGACGCGCGCTCCGGCCCGCCAGGCCATCGCCAGGCCATCGCCAGAGGACGTGTCCGGATTGGAGGTGTACAGATAAACTTTGCTGCAGCCGCCGGTTGCGAGCACAACGCAGCGGGCGCGGTAGGCGCTAATGGAGCGGGTTTTGGTGTTTTTGGCATAAAGGCCGAGGCAACGGCATTCTCCTGCGGATTCCGAGACAATCAGGTCGATGGCGATCCTATGACTGAGCAAAGAGATGTTGGGGCGTCGGGCAACTTGGGCCAGCAAGGATTCCTGAATGCTGCGTCCAGTATGATCGGCCACATGGGCGACGCGCCGGCGGGTGTGTCCTCCTTCCCGGGTCAGATGCAGTTGTCCGGAAGGGCGGTGCGGCGTGAAGTCGACGCCTTGTTGTTGCAACCAGCGGATGATCTCGCTCCCGGCATTGGCGACGTGCTCTACAACTTCCCCGCGACACAGCCCGTCTCCGGCCGCTAAAGTGTCAGCGACGTGCGTCTCAATGCTGTCGGAATCATGCAGGACGGCAGCCACCCCGCCTTGCGCATAGGCGGTGGAGCTTTCGAAGGGATCTTCCTTGCAGAGCACGGTGACGCGCAGCCGCGAGTCCAGTTCCAACGCGGCACATAACCCGGCCGCTCCTGCGCCCAGGATAAGGATGTCCGTATCGTACATAGACAGGGCTGATCGCCCAAAATGCTGTTGCTCTGCGGGGTACGGATTATAATGGGGCCAAGCCTTTTCGGAACTTCACGGATTGGCGAGAGTCTCATTTTTGAGATGTATTTCAAGGGCCTTAGCGTCAGTGGCAAGAGTGGGCGATGAGTGACAAAAATGACCGTGCACTGATTCGCCGAGCCAAGGCTGGGGAAATCAATGCTTTTGATGTTCTGGTTGAAAAATACCAGAATCGCATCCTGCATTTGGCAGGGCGCTATGTCTCCGACCCCATGGCCGTCCACGACATTGCCCAGGAAACCTTCATTCGTGCCTGGCGCGGATTAGGCGGATTCCATGGCCGCAGTCAGTTCTACACCTGGCTGTTTCGAATTGCCGTCAACACCGCCAAAAACTATCTTGCGGCACAAAGCCGCAGGAAAGAGCGGGGATTTTCCGCAACAGAGGAAGAGGGCAGGCTTGAAGAGAATTTTCCGGATACCACCACGCCGTTGCAGGAAGCGGAGGCGGTTGACATTGAGGCGGCAGTGAACCAAGCCATTTCCGAATTGTCAGAAGAGTTGCGGGTCGCGATTACCTTGCGGGAATTGGAATTGATGAGTTATGAGGAGATCGCCTACATCATGAAGTGTCCGGTGGGCACGGTGCGCTCGCGGATCTTTCGTGCGCGCGAAGCGCTCGACGAAAAAATCCGACCGTTGCTTGAGGGATGACCCTTAGGGAGAAGAAAGCCATGAAAGAAATGCCGGACGAATGGATTTCTGCGTATTTGGATGATGAGATGTCTCCTATGGAGTGCTTTCGCGGTGCGCGCAAATTGTGCGAGGATACTGAGGCACGGCAGCGTTTGGGGCGCTACCAATTGATTGGCGACGCCATCCGATACGATCTGCCGGAACATCTGGAGCCCCGCTTTGCGGCGCAGATGCGCCAAGCGATACAGGCGGAGGTAGCGGAGTCGCACACCCCGCCGCACTGGAGCCTTCGGGGAATGATTTATTGGCTGTTGCATCCGGGGCCGAAGGTGGCTTTTTCCGGGATTGCGGCGGCCGTGCTGATTGCGGGGCTGTGGGGCACCACGGAGATGCTTGAGCAGACCCGACCGAATACCGCGTACACCACCATGATCGTGGAGCCGCAGATGGCGCATACCGAGGCAGAGATCAAAAGGCATCATCGGACCGTGCAGGCGTATCTGGCGGCGCATGCGGAATATGTCGCGCCGCAAGCGATGCTGCCGTCTTTGCAGTTAGTGGATTATGAAGAGTAAGTTTCTCTATTCCTTGCTGATTGCTGCAGGTCTGGTCACGCCCACCTTTGCGGGCGAGAATCTGGTCGCGTGGCTGGAGAATTCCGGAGCGGCGGCGAAACACGCCAACTACAGCGGCACGCTGGTGCTGGTTCGGGGAGAGCGGATGCGGACATTGGAGATCCGGCAGGGTTTTGACGGCACGCGCCGGTTGCGTTATACGCGCTCGATTTCAGGGCCGAAGCGCATGGAAATGCTGCGACTTGGCGACGAAACCCTGGTGGTCTATCCGGCGCGCAAGCTGGTGATTCACGGCGTGGGCAAGTCGGGACGCGCCTTGGCGCAGCTGGCCGATGAAGTTCGGCATGCACCGGAGCATTACGAGTTGGAAGACCAGGGCTCAGATTGGGTTGCGGGTCGGGATTGTCGGGTGGTGCGGTTTACCCCGCGCGATGAATATCGCTATGGATGTGAATTGTGCGTGGACCGAGAGTCGGGTCTGCTGTTGCGCGCTCGCGTGGTGACGGCGATGGGAGATTTGCTGGAGCAGTTTGCCTTTACTTCGGTGGAGTTGCGGGATGCGTTTGCTTCCTTTGCACCGGGAAGTTTTGAGTTGCGCACGGACACGCGGGGGTTTGATGAATTTTTCATGCCGTATGGGGCGAAGCCGGCTTCGGCGAAATGGGCCGTCGAGAAGTTGCCGCCTGGATTCACGGTTCACGAAGGAGTGGCGCGGATGCGGCGCGGCGCAGTGGAGCCGGTGCACCACATGGTGGTCTCCGACGCGCTGACCCGGGTCTCGGTGTTTATTGACCGCTTGCCGAAAGGGGCCGCCGGCATGCGCGAGCGCTTCGCACGTTTTGCCCACCACGGCTATATGAGGATGCAGAACGGACACCAAATTATGGTGATCGGCAATGCGCCCATTGAAACGGTGCGAATGATCGGGGATTCATTGAGGATGCAGCGGTGAATAGGAAGCAGAAAATCTGCTGTCGCGCTTCAAAGTCATCATTCGTTGCGGCATGGGCCGCAAGTTTGATGTTGGCGGGCTTGTCGGGCTCAGCAACTGCCCGAGACCTTCCGGACTTCACCGAATTAATTGATGCGCATGCTCCGGTGGTGGTCAATATCACGACCACACAGACAGCCAAGACTCCTCAAAAGAAGCGCAATCACGGCAAGCCGGACGGGTTGCCGGAAGACATGCCGGATTTCTTCCGGCGGTTTTTCGAGCAAATGCCGAATCAGCCGCATTCCCCTCGCCCCCGAAATTCGACCGGATCGGGACTGATTTATTCTGCTGACGGCTACATCGTGACGAACCACCACGTGGTGGATGGTGCGGATGAAGTCATCGTGAAGTTGAGTGATCGGCGAGAATTTGTGGCGGAACTTGTGGGGTCGGATTCACGCAGTGATCTGGCGCTTTTGAAGATTGATGCCAGCAATCTGCCCACCGCAAAACTGGGAGATTCGGACCAACTTCAAGTGGGTCAATGGGTGCTGGCGATTGGCTCTCCGTTTGGCTTTGAGCATTCGGCGACGGCAGGGATCGTGAGCGCGAAGGGACGAAGCCTTCGCACTGAAAACTATATTCCGTTCATTCAGACCGACGTTGCGATCAATCCGGGCAATTCCGGCGGGCCGCTGTTTGATCTGGACGGGAATGTGGTGGGCATCAACGCGCAGATCTTCACGCGCTCGGGTGGATTCATGGGGCTGTCCTTTGCCATTCCGATTAACCTGGTGTCTCAGGTCATCAAGCAGATTCGGGAAGAAGGCCGCGTCGCACGAGGCTGGCTCGGCGTCTACATTCAGGAGGTCACGCGCGATCTGGCCAAATCTTTTGGCCTGGACCACCCGGTTGGAGCGCTCGTA
>RKRZ01000085.1 GCA_007571105.1 Gammaproteobacteria bacterium | reverse complement strand
ATCCAGCGTCGTCGCGCCGATGCAATGCAATTCTCCCCGCGCCAATGCCGGTTTGAGCATGTTGCCCGCGTCCATGGACCCTTCCGCACGTCCCGCTCCGACAACCGTGTGCAATTCATCAATGAACAGGATTGCATCGCCCTCCATCTCGGCCAATTCTTTCAGCACCGCCTTGAGGCGTTCCTCGAATTCTCCGCGGAATTTTGCTCCCGCCACCAGAGCCGCCAAATCCAAAGCCAATACGCGACGGTTGCGCAAACTCTCCGGCACTTCTCCATTGATGATGCGCTGCGCCAAACCTTCCACGATCGCCGTCTTGCCGACTCCGGCCTCACCGATCAGCACGGGGTTGTTTTTGGTGCGCCGCTGCAACACCTGGATGGCGCGACGAATCTCCTCGTCCCGCCCGATGATCGGATCAATCTTGCCCTGCTCTGCCCGCTGCGTAAGATCGTCGGTATAACGCTCCAGCACCTGACGGTTCTGTTCCGCGTTCGGATCCCGAACGGATTCTCCACCGCGCAAACCCTCAATCGCTTGCATCAAACGATCGCCGTCCACCTCAGCGTCACGCAAGATTTTCCCCAGTTCCCGACGGTCCTGTTGCGCCGCCAGCAGGAACAATTCCGAAGACAGATACTGATCGCCGCGGTCGTGCGCCAATTTGTCCGTCACATTCAACAGGCGATACAAATCTGATGAAGGACTTATCTCACCGCGCTCACCCGTCACTCGCGGCAGACTCTCCAGACGTTTGCGCAAATCTGCACGCAGGCGCACCAGATCGGCCCCTGCGGTACTCAACAGACTCTCCACCGCCGTGTCGGAACGCTCCAACAACGCCATCATCAGGTGTGCGGACTCGATCTGCGAGCAGTCCTCGCCCACCGCCATGGATTGCGCCTCAATCAGTGCCCGACTAAACGGTTCCGTCAACTTGTCCAGGGCCATACTGCATTCCCCAAAATTCGCCTCCTCCTGTCTGAAATTTGGGGATGAAAGACACAAAATTCAACTATTCGCGCACATTTACTCCGGTGTCGCACACCATTTCAGACTAGGGACTAAGCCACACTAATGTCGCCATGCGTCCGGTGATTCCGTCACGGCGAAACGAATAGAAACGAGAGTCTTCAAAAGTGCACAAGGGCGTTCCCGTGTCGGATGTTGTGTTCTGACAGATCCGGGTGACGCCCGCATTCTCCAACTGATGCCTGGCCGCGTCCGCCAAACTCAACAACCAGTGCCCGGGACGATGGGAAGCCTGCAAGCACACTTCCGCCAAGGAGACCTCCAGGTGTTGCACGACCGCCTCATCCACTTCGTAATGCGTCGCACCAATAGCCGGCCCCAGCCATGCCAATAACTCGGATGAAGATCCGGCATAAGCCGCAATCGCGCGCGACACAATGTCCTGTGCCAGACCCCGCCAACCCACATGCACCGCAGCAACCCACGGGCGCATCGTCGAACACAGCAGCACCGGCAAGCAATCCGCTGTCTTGACGACACACACATCGCCAGGCCTTGACGTGTAACTGGCATCAGCTGCCTCTTTGCGGTAGGCGTCCACTTCCACCACTCGCGCCGTATGCTCCTGGCGTAGCCAACAAGGCTCACTTGGCAAGTCCAGCGCTTGTACAAGCCGTCGTCGATTGGCACGGACGATCGCGAAATCATCGCCCGTACTCTCACCCAAATTCAGCGCGTGATAGGGGCCCTGGCTCTCCCCTCCTCTGCGCGTCGTGGATGCTGCATGGACCGATGCAGGCGCCTCCCAATCAGGACAAATCAATTCCAGTTCACTCATCAGCAGAGACGGTCGTGAGAGCCTACGGACCCTGTTTTTCATCCAGAACTTCCAGCAACGCACGAAAATCTTCCGGCAAGGACGCCTCCCAAGTGCATTGTTCCCCATGCGTGGGATGCTTCAATTCCAATGTCGCCGCGTGCAGCGCCTGGCGGGCAAAAGAGGCAATCCGATCGCGCGCGGCCGCATTCAGTCCGGCCGGCATCCGCCGGCCGGCTCCGTATACAGGATCCCCGACGACAGGGTATCCCAGGTGCGACAAGTGCACACGAATCTGATGCGTCCTCCCGGTCTCCAGACGAACCCCCAGCAATGTCGCACCTTCGTAGCGCTTTCGTATCCGAACGTGCGTGATGGCATCACGTCCTCCGGCGCGGACGCATAACTTTTGCCGAGCGCGGGGATGTCTTCCGATCGGAGCATCAATGGTCTGCCCGGAGATCAATTCGCCATGCACCAGAGCCTGATATTCCCGGCGCATCGTCCGCTCCTGCAACTGCCGGGTTAACGACAGGCAGGCTGATTCGGTACGGGCGACAACAACCAGACCGGTGGTATCCCGGTCAAGGCGATGCACAATTCCGGCACGCGGAATCTGAACCGTGTCCGGAAAATGAAACAACACCGCATTCAGCAGCGTATTGTCCGGGTGCCCCGGTGCCGGGTGCATCACTCGACCCGCCTCTTTATTGATCACAATGAGGTCCGCGTCCGCATGAACGACCTGCAAAGGAATGTTCTGCGGCACATCCTCGAGGGAGGCTGCCGCTTCCGGCCATACTTCAATCTGCTCCCCTTCCCGAACCGCATCACGCGGTCGGACCACTTCCCCTTCAACCAGGACGCGCCCGGCCCGCACCCAATCCTGGAGACGACTTCTTGAATACTGCGGCAGCGACCGCGCCAACATCACATCCAGGCGTTGCCCCGCAAGTTCCGCCGCAACTTGCAGCGTCATGGGAAAATCACTATTTTCAGATTGTTCTACATCCGTCATTGTGCGCACCTGTGCGGGGGAAACTATAAAGGAAATACGCCACCCTTGTGCGCACAACTGCTACGTCGCCATTACAATACAAATTGCTCCTGTCCCCACAGATGCCCTCCCGCCTCCACATACTCATTTCTCTGGTCGCAGTCCTGCTTGGCGGCTGTGCCGGAATTCCGGTGCTCGAAGAGCCTGAGGCTCCTGACTTTGAAGCAGTTCTGAGTTTGCCGCCCGAACAGGCGTGGGAACAAAGCACTCTATGGCCTGAAGAGCAGCGGGCGCTCCAGCAATTTGAACTGATCAAGCACTGGCGCGACTTGGGGCAGTGGGATGCCGTCATCGCTTGGTTGCCGGCCTTGGATTCCACCGCCATTCCCGAAAAACAACAGCCTCAACTCAAGCTTTTGCACGCGCAAATGCTGCGCCATCAGGGAAAAGCCCAAGCCGCGCTTGAGATGCTGCCGGAATTCCTTCAGGACGCCGATACCCGCGCATTGCAGCAGCAACTATACGAAGATCTTGGAGACACTCGCAATCTTCTGCGCGTTCGCTTGCGCAATGCGGCACTTCTGGATGATGCCAAAGCTCGCAACAGCGAGTATCAGCGAGCCTGGGATCAACTTGCGACCATCAGTTCGCCGCAGCTGCAGGATTGGCGTGATCAAAGCGAAGACGAGCAGTGGCGCGGCTGGCTCGATCTGGCGCTGCTGGCGCAACCCGATCAGGTCCCTCAGATCTCCCCGCGCGACACCGTGCGGGAA